>JAACVI010000433.1 GCA_009992505.1 Myxococcales bacterium | reverse complement strand
GAGCGAGCATACCGGGGGTATGTGAGCGACGAGCAACGAAGAGCGGGGATGGATCGGCGCAGGAAGGCCAGTTTATTTCCCGGCGGACGCTTAGCTTCTCGCTGATGGTCTGCGCCGCCCGCCACGCTCTCTGCCTCGATCCGGCCGGCGGCGAGACCGGCGCCCTTCATCCTTGGCCCCATGCCAACGCCACGAGGGTGAGGCACGTCGCGAAGAAGGCCTGACCCGACGATTGACGGTGCAGGAGCACGAGGGCGCTGAGGATGCCGACGATCCAGACGGGCGCGAAGTCGGCGGTGGGTCGAGCGGCGGCGCTGAGGCTGAAGGCGAGGGCGAGGGCGGGGCTGAGGTGGTCGAGGGTGTCGGCGATGTCCGCTTCGCGTGGGCTGACGAGGGCGACACCGACGACGGCCATGCTTGCGGCGGCGACGGGCATCAACGTCGGCGTCCCGAGCCAGTGCAGCATCAACAGCTGCGTGCTCGCGGCGGTCCAGGCGGCGGCGTAGGCGAGGGACATGCGTCGCGTCTCCACGTCGGTCAGGGCCAGGGTGACGTACCAACCGAGCAGGACGGCCGCGGCCAGAGACAGGCCCGACGCGCTGAGCGAGAGCGGGCCCCAAGGCGTCTCCAGCTCCGCGAGGGCCTGCGACAATCAGCCCTCCCGATCCGCTTCCTCGGGCTCGGCCTCGACGTCGCCCTCATCCGGCTCGCCCGACGCCTCGTCACTTTCCGCGCCACGGGTCTCCTCCAGGGACTCGACCATGGCCTCGAGGGAGCGCTGGGTGGGCGGCGCCACGGGCGGGTCGAGGGGCGCTTCCAGGCAGGCCAGAGCGAGGTCCGCGGCTTCCACCTCGGGCTCCACGAAGAGCGGCTCGAGCTCCTTCTGAAGCTCGCTGGGTTCGCCTTTCCAGGTGGAGAAGATGCTCCTCATGGACTCGGGCCACTCGCCGCGATGAATGGCGTCGTGCACGGCGAAGGGGATCTGCGCGCCCAGAGGTGGTTCGCCCGGGCCGAGGTCGAAGATGTTCAGGCACACGTCCTCGAGCATGGCGCGGTCGGCCTCCTCGTTCTCCGGGTCGAGGGTCGAGAGCAGCCAGACCTCGGTCAGGAAGACCTCCCAGCCGAAGGGCCAGATGCTCTCGGGGTCTTGATCCGTCAGCTCGCGCACGCGATCCACGTCGATGGCGAAGCAGGCCAGGCGCACGTAGGGCGAGCCGTGCTTGGCGGCCAGCGCCGGGTCCATGATGGTGTCGCGACCGAGGGGTTGGTCGTCCGCTTGGGTGATGTCGAGGTGGCGCTTCACGGCGATACGATGCAGCCTGGCGAGGTCGGCGTCGAGGCCGGATCGAGATGACCACGTTGAAGATTAGCGAGCGCGATGGGGCCATCACATTCGAGCTGCGCGTGATGCCGCGGGCGAGCCGGCTGGCCATCCTGGGTGTGCACGATGGGGCGCTGAAGGTCGCGCTCACGGCGCCGCCCGTGGAGGGTGCCGCCAACGCCGCGCTCGTGAAGTTCCTGGCGAAGCAGCTCCACGTGCCCAAGCGCGACATCGAGATCCTCCAGGGAGAGCACGGCCGGCAGAAGACGCTGCGCATCCAGGGCGTGACGGCCGAGCAGCTGCGCGCGTTGCTGTGACGTGATCGGGCGCGGCGGCGCTACGCTGTCGGCCAGGAGGAAGCATGCGATTCACTCACGCTCTACTCGTCGTCGCGCTGGTCTCGTTCATGGGCTGTGGTGATGACTCTTCGCCCACGGATTCCGGCACGACCGACTCGGCCGTGATCGACTCTGCCGTGGCGGACTCTGGTTCGACCGACTCGGCCGTGATCGACTCGTCCGTGGCGGACTCCGGTTCGACCGACTCTGCCGTGGTGGACTCTGCCGTGGCGGACTCCGGTTCCGATGCGGGTCCGGCCTGTG
>JAACVI010000432.1 GCA_009992505.1 Myxococcales bacterium | reverse complement strand
CGGAGGCGTAGAGCTCGAAGCGCATCGCGTCGTTGAGGCGGAAGCGATTGCCGGGCGTGTCGATGGCGGGCCGATGGGCCGGGTTGATGATGCCACCGCGGCAGCTGCCCACCCGTCCGTCGCCGACGGTGGGGTCGATGTTCGGATTGCAGGCGTCGGTGAAGGTGAGGATGTGCGAGGTGATCCAGGTCATGTCGGCGCCGAAGCCGAAGCGCACGTAGCGCGCGGCCTGCATCTCGAGCCCCAGGCGCATGCCGTATTCGCCGTGGCCCTGCGTGTCGGTGAGGCCGGTGAAGTGCACCAGGCGGTAGCCGTCGGCGGTGCCGACACAGTCGGCGCCGTTCCTGGGGATGCCCTCGCAGGCGTCCGTCGTCAGGTAGGGGCTGTGCGAACTCCCGAGCGCGTCGAAGAGCGGCGAGTAGTCGCGTCCCTCGGAGACGTAGCGGCTATGGAAGCGCACATCGATGGTGAAGCGCTGCCAGCGCTCCTTCTGCTCCCAGGGCACGATGGCGACGCCCGCGTTGAACTCGCCCAGGATCGGCGGCTTGGTGTTCATGAAGCCGGAGAGGTTACCGCTGGGGAAGAAGGTCTTGTCCGCGTTGCCCGGCCACTCGATCTGGAAGCCGATGCCGCCGTAGGGCTCGACGTAACGATAGCGGCGGCTCATGCGCGTCTCGATGCGCAGCCCGTTGTTGCCACGGCTCACGCCGGGGGCGCAGGCGCTGTCGCCGTCCGCGCAGGCGTTCATGGCGGAGCCGATGCCGAAGCGTCCCTCGAGGCGCAGCGTCCAGGTGGGCAGCTCGGCCGTGCGCATCTGGTTCATGAGCCCGAGGTCGAGCCCGAACAGCACCTGATCGACCCCCGAGCGGGTCGGTGCGTCGAAGTTGGTGTTGAAGAGCCTGCGCTCGATGTCGTCTGGAGGCACGGGCGTGCCGGGCGTGAGGGCTGCATCATGCGTGGGGTAGATGTTCTCCGCGGCCGCGCTGCCATGGGGCCGCAAGGTGCGCGTGTCGCTGAGCACGACGGGCAAGGTCACGAAGGCCGCCACGTCGTGGAAGAGGCCGAGCTGCAGACCGACGTCGAGCGTGTTGCGGAGATGCTCGGTGTCCGCGACGTTGCCGTAGTTGGCGCCGTCGCGTCCGTCGCTCGCCGGGCCAGGGTCCGACAACGGGTTCTCGCGCTGGATCGTGCCCATCTCCTGCATGCGCGTGAAGCCGAGGTTGATGTTCAGATCGAAGGGATCGTTGTCGTCGAAGGCGTCCGGCACGTCCGTGTAGGTCGCCGGTTCGTTGAACAGGCGCAGCGTGTCCTGGGCGGCGGCGGGGGTCGCCCACGCGAACGCCATCGGCGCGGCGAGAGCCGCGATCCACAGGGAGATCGGCCGACGCCACCATGGGGCGAGCGAGCAACTGGTTTCGAGCGGACGCATCGAGCGAGAGGATAGAAGCGCGCGCGCTAGGAGGTCAAGGCTGGCTCGCTACCCGCCCGCGGCTCAGGGCGGCCACGACCCGGGCTTCGAGGGCATTGGGCTGGCCCAGCTCGAGGTCGATGGAGGAGGCGCGTTCGTAGCGCACGAGCAGGCGCTCCCGGGCTCGCAGCCGGGCGCGGGAGTGCTCCACGAGCTGGGGCAGGAGCGCGCGGGCGGCCGGTGGGTCGCTGCGCGCGAGGCTGCGCTGGCGGGCGCGCAGGGCCTCGCCATCGGCATAGAGCGTCTCGAGGGCCACGAGCGCCGCCAACAGATCGACCTGGCCCTGCTCCGAGCGGGCGCGAACCTCGGGCGCGGTCTCGGGCAAGGCGTGCTCCAAGAGCCCCTGGGCCATGGCCTGGGCGCCAGCGGCGTCCGAGGGCGCGGCCGTGGCTGGGCCGAGCGCGGGCGTGAGCGCGACGGCCTGACCGGCCACCAGCATCGACGTCCGGGGGC
>JAACVI010000179.1 GCA_009992505.1 Myxococcales bacterium | reverse complement strand
CACGAGCAGCGGCGCGCTGGGCGTGGCCTGACGACTCGCGGTTTTGACTTTCGCACGGCGTTCCCACAGCCTGAGTCCATGGGCCGTGTCGTCTTCGCGTCGCTCGTGTTCGCCGCCCTCGGGCTGTCGCCAGCTCGCGTCAGCGCGCAGCCCTATCACCTGGACGACTCCCTCCTGGGCAGCACGAGCGGCAACCGCACGGGGGGTTCCCTCGGCGCGGATGGCTGGACCATCACCGGCGCGGACGATCGAATCTGGTACGCGCTGCCTCGGCTCGCGTCGGGCTACGTGGAGTTCACGGTGGCGAACATCACGCCCGCGGTGCTGCCGCTGCCGGACCACGAGATCTTCGCCATGTACGAGGACGGCTATGGCCTCGGCGAACCCATCGACTACGGCGCGGGCTTCCGACAGAACCACTACAAGGTGCTCCTGCGCATCTATGGCGCGCCCGAGCCGACACGCCTCGGCTTCATGAAGCTGATGTGGGGCATCTGCCCGAGCGGCTCGCCGGGCGTCGACGCTTGTGGCTGCGGCTCGTTCTTCGAAGAGCCCTTCGGGGATCCCGGGGCCTGGACGGGTGCGCCCGTGCGCGTTCGCGTCGAGTGGGGCGACGGCCGCTCGCGCCTGTTGCGCGACGGCGTCGAGATCGTCGGCGTCAACTGGACGGGCTTCGAGTTCGGCCCCTCGGAGCTGCACATGATGCTCGGGAGCCCACGCAACGCGACCGGGCTGAGTGGCATGCCCCTCGGCGCCACCTTCTCGAATCTCGTGGTCGACGGGCAGCGGGGTCCACTCGCGACCTGCGGCGGTACGACGCCCGACGCCGGTGTCCCCGTCGACGCTGGCGCGTGCAGCGCGGGCGCCTTGGCCGCGGCCGACGTGACCGCGGCGAGCTGGGAGTCCGGCGTCTATCCCGACCCGAGCGATCTGAACGTCGAAGGCGACGCGACCAACCCCACGGCCGTGGTCTACCTGCGCTTCGCCGGGGTCGCGGGACCGGTGACGAGCGCGACCCTGACCATGAACACCTCGAGCGGCGGCAGCGCAGGCGGTGGCTCGGGCCAAATCTGCCGTGTCGACGCAGCGGCGTGGGACGAGTCGACGCTGACGTGGACGACGCGCCCCACCGTCAGCAGCATGTGCTCGGGCGCCGCGCGCCGCGTCGGAGCCTCGGAGCGCGTGAGCTGGGACGTGACCCCGCTTGTCGCTCCGGGCGGAGACATCACGCTGGCCGTGGTCTCGACGGATCCGGACGGAGCGCACTACCTGTCACGCGAAGCGGGCGGCTGCGCGCTGGGACCGCGCCTCGACGTGGTGCTCGCCCCAGGCGTCGACGCGGGCACGGACGCTGGCAGCGCGGACGCTGGCGCCACGGGACGCGACGGGGCAGTGCCGGATGTCGATGCCTCGACCATGGGAACGGACGCGGGAGCGCGCACCGACGCCGGTGGCCACAGCACCCCGCTCAGCGGAGGCTGCGGATGCACGGCGGCAGGCGGTAGACGAGGGGCCGGGCTCGTCACGCTCCTCGTGCTCGCCCTCGCCCTGGTGCATCGTCGGCGGCGCTTCGCGCGCTAGGCGGGCTCTCGCCCCCCGTCGCGTGCTTCCACTCACGAACACGATTGCGATGCCTCCCGGAGCTGCTGGTAGAATGCTGCGTGAAGTTCTTCGACGCCGGACAGCACGCGGAAGGCTTCATCGCCATCGGGCAGGAGGCCAGGGGCGTGATCGCCATCGGGCAAGAGGCGACGGGGGTGTTCGCCCTGGGGCAGATGGCGCTCGGCTTCATCGCCATCGGTCAGCTCGCGCGCGGCGTGTTCGTGGTCGGGCAGCTCGCGGTCGGCGTCGTCGCCGTGGGGCAGCTCTCCCTCGGCATCTTCGGCAGCGTCGGCATGCTGGCCATCGCGGGGCGCTGGGTGAAGGGCCTCGGCTTCGCCATCTGGCCCAAGCCCAAGGCGGACACGGAGCTGCCCGAAGCGATCACGCTGATGCAGGTCGAGAACGGCGAGAGCGGCTACGTGCCGGTCGAGGTGCAGTACCCCGAGTGCATGCTGCTCTACCAGGGTCTACCCCTGGATGCGGAGCTCAGCCAGAGCGTGCGCAGCGAAGCCAAGGCGCTGGTCGACAAGGGCTGGGATCGCGCGCTGGTTTCGCTCGAGCCCAAGGAGCGCGCCGATGAGCGCGATGCGGCGGGCTATCGCCGCGCGCCGCTGAAATCGCAGTATCTCGAGGGCTCGAAGTTGGTCGGTGTCGCGCCGGCGGCGTGGCGTCTGCCGGGGTTCTGGTGGAAGACCTCGGCCCGTGTGGTGGGCATCGCCGCCCTCGCCACCGGTTGGTTCTTCGCCACCGGGCTGCCGCTGTGGGAGGAGTTCTTCGCGGCCAAGACCGGCCTCTTGTTCACGCCATGAAGGCCGTGACCTGTCCCTGCGGAAGTGGCGCGCCCTACGCCTCCTGCTGCCAGCCCTTCCACGCGGGCGCCGAGCCTCCCGACGCCGAGCGGTTGATGCGCTCGCGGTTCGCGGCCTTCGCGCTGGGTGACGCCGCCTACCTCTGGCGCACACTACATGCCGATCACGACGAGCGCGCCTCGGGCTCGGAAGAGGCGCTGCGCAAACACCTCGCCGCCCAGCGCGGCAAGGTCGTCTATCGTGCCCTCGAGATCCTCGAGGTCGTCCCACCCGACGCCGACGGCGCGGCCCAGGTCGTCTTCCACGCCAGCATCCGCGCACGAGGCCGTGACGCATCGTTCACCGAGCGCTCCACCTTCGTGCACGACGGAGTCGGCTGGCGCTATCTCTGCGGCGAAGTCGCGTAGACGGCATTGCGCGCCGTCATTGGCTGCTGCACCAGATCCTCGCCACGTTGGGCTCGGCGCTTCGCCACATCGATCGCATACCGGGAGGGTCTTCATGCGGCTGAACTTCGTATCTCTCGTGTCCATCGTGCGCGTCGGCGGCGCGAGCTCCGCAGCACACTCGCTGCCTGCGCCGGGGGTTACCATCGGCTGCGTTCCAGGCGAAGCCACGACGGCGACCTTGGCCGACGTGTGCGCAGACCCGGCGAGCTACCCATCGCAGCACTTCACCCTCGTGGGTGATTGACAGCTTCAGACGGCGTCCTGCACGTACGCCCTTTGCTCCCCGGGGACCTGCTGCAACGAATGCGAATACCGCCACGGGCTGGCGTGCCCGGATGGTGCACGCATGATTCGGCTGCTGCCTGGGCCAGAGCTGGCCGGCCTACCGCTGGTCACCCGCGACTCGACCGTCAGCACCCGCCTCGGCTGCGCGGGAACCGGTTCATCCGACGACACGGATTGCTCGACGGATTCGGTCTGCACGCCCGACATCGCCACCATCTGCTCGGCCACTGGCGTGGTCATGGCCTTCGACGACGCGCGCATCGGCGTCCAGATCGGCGCCATCGATCTGACGGTGGCGCCTTGAACATCGGGAGGTGTCTTCATGCGGACGCATCGGATGCTTCTTCTGTCCATCGTGCTCGTCGGGAGCGCGGGCTGCACGGGAACCTCAGCGGCCGACTCGGGGCCCGGGCCCGACACGGGGCCAGCGCCCGGCGTGACCATCGGCTGCGTTCCCGGCGACGCCACCACGGCGACCTTGGCGGACGTGTGCACCAACCCAGCGAGCTACGAATCGCAGCGTGTCACCCTCGCGGGTGATTGGCAGCAGGGACAAGGATCCTGCTCCACGCCGCTCTGCTCGCCAGGTGTCTGCTGTGGCGCCTGCAGTTCGGACCCTGTGCTGACCTGTCCCGACGGCTCGACGACGGTCGCGCTCCAGCCCCGCCCGGAGCTGAACGAGTTGCCTTCCATTCACGGTGCCTGCGGTCTCTCCGTGGGCTGTCCCATCTACACCTCGCTGGGCTGCGCCGGCTCGGGCGGCAGCGATGCCACGGACTGCTCCGCCGATTGAGCCTGCACGCCCGACGCCGCCACCATCTGCTCGGCCACTGGCGTCGTGTCCAACCACTACGGTGACCGCATCATCCTCCGAGTCGACGCCATCGCGCTCACGGTGGCGCCTTGGTTCTCACTGCTTGCAGGGTGCGACGTCGAAGGAGACGACCTGCTGGCACCAGCCGCGATTCGAGCCGGGATCGCTGAAGCAGTTGTTTATGTCGCCTTCGCCCTCGAAGCGCCCGGAGAAGACGGCCGTCTCGCCGCACGCGCGCACGGTGACGCGATAGTCGACGGGGGCGCCATGGATGCAGCTCTCGAAGTGGGCCACACGCACCACGTAGGTGCCCGCGGGAGCGGCGTACTGGCCCCAATAGATGTGCTCGGCGTTGACGCCCATGTTGTTCGAGCAGGCGGCGTTGGCGTCCAGGTCGAGGTGCCCGCCCGCGCCCGAGTCGTCGCGACCGTAGTAGACGACCGTGCCCGTGGGCTCCACCACGTACAGGTCGAGGTCCGTGGCCTCGCTCATGCTCAGGCTGACCTCCACGTCGCCCGTGCCCAGAGGCAAGATGGAGAGCCGGCGCACGATGGGCGCCGAGACGTGACCGTCGGCGTCTTGCGCGGCGACGGAGAGGTTCACGAAGAAGGGCTTGTCCGCGGGCGCCGGTGAGCCGTCGGGGCGCGTGGGCGAATCCACGCCAAAGCTGAGCGTCATGTCTCCCGTGCCTTCGACGTGCACCAGATCGAGCTCGGTGCTGGCGTGGGCCGGCAACCAGAAGGAGCCGGGATAGCCCTGGAAGGAGAGCCAGAACCCGGCGACGCCCGCGCGCGACGAGAGGCCGAGGGTGCTGGGGACGCCCGGGATCACCTCGAGAGCGTCGTCCGCCGTTTGGCCCAATCGCAGCTCGGGGCCGCCGCTCGCGGAGGGCGCGGAGGCGGTGCGCAGCTCGGCGCCGGGCACGATCCACGGCGTGTCCATGGTTCGCGCGGCGGCGCCGCCGGCCCGCATGCGCCGGAGCGCCGACAGCCCCGAGGGGAGCAGACCGTCCACGTGCACGAAGGGGCCGGGACGGAAGCGGGCTCGCATGGCCTCGCGCGCGGCCTCCTGCTGGCGCGCGATCTCCTCCGCGCTGGGCGTATCGTCCACAGGCGGCTCGGCGTAGGGCGGGTCTTCCGCGACGCCCGCGTCCACGACAGCAGGCCCATCGTCCGAGCGAAAGCGGCTCCACAGCCAGACGCCGCCCGCGCTCAGCGCGCACAGCGCGAGCACCATGACCAGCAACAGCACGGCCAGCGGCGCCGCGTGGGAGGAAGCGGGAGCGGGTTCGTCCACGTCCGGGAGCCTGCCACACATCTGGGCGCACGCGGGATCGGACGCGAGGCCCAGCTCTCACGAGGAAAGAGCTGTCGCGATGGAGCCTCGGCGGCGGGCGCGCTAGGGTGCGCGCATGGTGCGCGCGGCGATGCTGTCCCTGCTGTGGTTCGCTTGCGGCTGTGGCGGAGGGGAGCCTCCGACGCTTCCGTCGACGCATGGAGCGGAGTCCTCCGCATCGACGACTCCGACGGCGCCCGAGACACCCGCCACGGAACCTCCGGCATGCCATGTGTCGGAGACCCACGATCTGGCGTCGCCGAGCTCCGCGCCCCGCCTGGTGGCGCTGGCGCTGGACGACAGCGGAGGGCTCTTGCTCTGGGTCGACGCGGCGGGCGCCACGAACACCCTCGCCTTGGACGCCGACGCGCGAGGCCGAGGCCAGCCCCAGGCCATCGATCTACCCGACGCGAGCGGGCTGCTCGCGCTTGCGCGTGTCGGCTCGGGCTACGTCGTCGTGGCCGAAGGTGCGTGTGCCACGGCGAGTCATTGCTTGCAGGCTCTGCGCCTCGATGCGGAGGGCGCGCGCGCGGGCGAGCCGGCCATCACGGAGCTGCCCTCGGCGCCGCTCACGCTGCGTCGGCGTGTGCTCGGCGCGAAGCTCCTGCTCGCCATCAGCACGACGCACGCGGCCCCACGACTGATCACGTGGACACCGACGCCCACCGGCCTCCATGCGCAGGAGCGCGTCCTGGCGCAGGGCGCGTGGCCCGAGGAGGCGGACGCAACCATCCTGGCGCTGACCACGGACGAGACACGCTGGGCCGCGCTCTATCGAGTGGGTGCGACCGAGGCGCCGACGAGTCATGTCGTGCTCGCGCTCGCGAACGGCCTGTTCGAGGTCCCTACGCTCGAGCACGCGTTGGCGGTGGATGCCCTCGCCTTCGAAGGAGACGGCCTCATGGCTCTGGTCAGCTACGAGTTCTTCCGTCCCAAGCTGCATCGCCTGCACTTCGACGGCTCGGCCCACGTCGAGGCCCGGGAGCTCTTGCCGGGCGCCTCGCTCCCCAGCGTCTTCCGCGGTCAGAGGCGTGCCAGCCTCGAGCACGGCGACCATCTGGACTTCATGCTGCTCACCCCCGCGGGAGATCGAGTCGGGCCGCTCCTTTCGGTGGTCGACGAAGGTCGCGCACCCGCGGACGTCGGCCGAATCGGGGATGACTACGTGGTGGCCGCCTTCGTCCGTGACCGCATCGAGGCGTTGCGAGTAGCGTGCCGCCCGGAGAGCTCCCCTTGAACGCCCCACACCCCTACTTCGACAGCGCGCGTCCGCTGCTCTTCGCCCATCGCGGCGGAGCGGGGCTCTGGCCCGAGAACACCCTCGTGGCCTTCGAGGGTGCGCTCGCGCTCGGCTACCGCCACATCGAGACCGACATCCACGAGACGCGCGACGGAGAGCTCGTGGTCTTCCACGACGAACGCGTCGATCGCACGACCGACGGAATCGGGCGCGTGGACGCCCACACCCTCGCGGAGCTCAAGCGCCTGGACGCGGGCTATCGCTTCAGCCTCGACGGCAAGCGCTTCCCGCAGCGGGGTCGCGGCAGCTCGATTCCCACGCTCCAAGAGGCGCTCGATCTCGATCCCGGGCTGCGCCTGAACCTCGAGATCAAGCCCCACTCGGACGCGGTGGCGGAGCACCTCTTCCGCTTCCTCGAGGATCGCGCGCTGAGCCCACGCGTGCTGGTCGCCTCCGCGGATCAGGCCACGGGGGACGCCTTTCGACGCCTTGCGCGCGGACGCTACGCCACCTCGCCCGGAGCCGGCGGAATCGTGCGCTTCTGGTTGGCGGCGCGCAGCCGCACGCATCGGTTGATGCGCTTCGACTTCGACGCCTTGCAGGTGCCCGTTCGTCAAAATGGGCTCGAGGTGGTCACGCCTGGCTTCGTCGAAGCGGCGCACGCCCACGGCATCCAGGTGCATGTGTGGACCATCGACGACGCCTACGAGATGCGCCGCTTGCTCGCCCTCGGCGTCGACGGCCTGATGACCGACCGCCCTGATGTGCTCGCCCGCGTCGTGCGTCCGCCCAACGCCCCGAAGCCCTGACTCCAGAAGAGGCGCTGCCGAGACGGCGCCTGAAGCCGACGGGCGGTCTTCAGGTCGAGCGCTCGAACATCACGCGAAACGCCATGTGAAGCTCGGGATCCTCACCCGAGCGGCTGCGCGCGGCTTTCTCTCCGCTCTCGAGGCGGACGACGTGCACACTCTCGCCCTCGACCCGAAACCAGGCGCGGAAGGCGCCAACACCCAAGCGGTAGTCCTGCCCGAAGCGCTTGATGCGGCGATAGGCGTGGGGGTGCGGCCCCGCCTCGAGGGCGGTCACGATCCGACCGCGAAGCGCGACGCCGCGCCCCTCGAGCCAGCTCAGCTGCGCCTCGGCATGCTCCCCGAAGGCGACCTGCCAGCGGGGCCCGGGATCCCCGGGTCGCTCGCCGTCGACGGGCTCGGCCTCGAGCCAGCCACTGCGCGCGTCGGGGATGGCGTCGGTCCAGGCCACGTAGGGCTTGATGTCGAGAACGGGCGTGCCATCCAGCAGATCGACGTCCGAGACGTGGAGCGTCAGCCCCTCGATCCCGCGCAGGCGCATGGCGCTGAGCCCGAGCGGGTTCGGACGGTGAGGCGAGCGGGTGGCGAAGACGCCGCGCTTGGTGGCGCTGCGGGGCGGGAGCACCTTGGGATGCCAGCTCGCGTTCCGGTCGAAGAGAAAGATCGCCCAGATGTAGTCCCAGCCCTCCAGATCCGAGAGCGCGTCCTCGAAGCCGCGTCCGGGCGTGAGTTCGATGCGGCCCTCGACACCCTCCGCGGCCCGAGGCTGACGCGGCGCCTCGCTCTTGCCAACGTAGCCTCCATGGAAGATCCCGATGGGCGTGAGGGTGATGGAGTCCACGCCGCAGCATGACCCAGGTGGGCGCGCGAGCCCACGCTTCAGATCGCTGAACGCATGCACAGGCAAAATTCGTGGCAGGGCACGATGCTTCGCGGGATCGTGGGCCGCGTTCTGCTACAATCGTGGCCCATGACTTCGCGCGCAGTATTCGCCGTGGCTCTCGCCATGACCTTGATCCTCTCGATGGTCGGCTGTGGCAAGGACAACGCCACCCAGATCGTGCTGATCGTCGACACTGATCTGGCGATTCCGGCCGAGGCGGACAACATCCAGCTCGTGGCCACGGGCCCCGGGGGCATGAACGCCACCAGCTCGCGCCCGCTGACGGGCGCCGCGGGAGAGCTGCCCCTGGTGCTGACCCTCTCGCCCGGCGGTTCGGAGCTCGGCCCCATCCAGCTGACGATCGCGGCCACCTCCGGCGGCTCGCCCGTCGCGGCCCGCCAGGTCCAGACCGCGTTCCTGGCGAATCAGGGCAAGACGCTCTTCATCTTCCTGCGCAAGGCCTGCGGACTCATCACCTGTGGCGGCGGCCAGACCTGCGGCAACGAGGGCGCCTGCGTCGCGACCGAGATCGATCCGACGACCCTGCCCGACTTCACCGGGACGCCTCCCACGGACCTCGACGCTGGCGCGGTCGCCTGCACCCGCTCGTCCGAGACCTGCAACAACGTGGACGACAACTGCAACGGGGCCATCGACGATGGTGACCTCTGCCCGACCATGAGCGGTGCCCCGACCATGGGCGCGAGCTGCACGGGGGGCGCCTGCGTGAATGCCTGCGCGACGGGCACCGGCGACTGCGACGGCCTCTACCCCAACGGCTGCGAGACGGACACGGCCAACAGCGCGAGCCACTGCGGCTCGTGCGACAACGTCTGTGACAGCGGCGCGTGCGTCGCCGGAACCTGCGTCGGCGGTGGCTTCCAGACGTCCTTCGGGACGACGGGCTCGAGCGAGACCCTCGCCGGGCTGGCGCTCGACCCCGCCGGAAACCTCTTCGTCACCGGCTCCTTCGAAGCGCCGCTGGTCATCCAGGGCATGAACTTCAACAACCTCGGGCGCTCGATCTACCTGGCCAAGTACTCGCCGACCGGCGCGTTCATCGACGCCAAGTCGCTGGGCGGCACGGGTACGGACACGGCGATCGACCTTGGCGTGGACAGCGACGGCAACGTGACCGTGCTCGCCACCTTCACGGGCACGGCGACCTTCGGTCCA
>JAACVI010000178.1 GCA_009992505.1 Myxococcales bacterium | reverse complement strand
GACGACCCCCGCAACCCCGCCGTGATCGCCGACAACGTCGGTGACAACGTCGGCGACGTCGCGGGCATGGGCGCCGACCTCTTCGAGTCCTACGTCGGCGCCATCATCGGCGCCATGGTCCTCGGCCTCGGCTTCAACGTCAGCACCGACGGGAACTTCAGCCCCATCCTGATGCCCCTCGTGATCGCGGCGGCCGGCATCCTCGCCTCCATCGTCGGCACCTTCTTCGTGCGCTCCAAGGAGGGTGGAAACCCGCAGCTCGCCCTGGACATCGGCGCCTTTGGCGCAGCGGGTGTGATGGCGATCGCGACCTTCGGCATCGCCCACCTGATGTGGCCCGCCGCCGGCGCCGTCATGCAGGGCACGACGGCAACGATCAGCGCTCAGGACGTGGGCATCGCCACCGTCATCGGCCTCGCCACCGGCGTCGCCGTCGGCATGATCACCTCCTACTACTGCTCCATGGAGAAGGGTCCGGTCGACTCGATCGCCGAGCAGTCGAAGACCGGCACCGCCACCAACATCATCGCCGGCCTCGGCGTGGGCATGCAGTCCACCGCGCTTCCGATCATCGTGATCGCCGCCGGTGTCATCGGCGCCGCCCACTTCGCCGGCCTGTACGGCGTGGCCATCGCCGCCCTGGGCATGCTCTCCACCACGGGCATCCAGCTCGCCGTGGACGCCTACGGTCCGGTCGCGGACAACGCCGGCGGCATCGCCGAGATGAGCCATCAGGCCGCCGAGGTTCGTGAGCGCACGGACAAGCTCGACGCGGTCGGCAACACCACGGCCGCCATCGGCAAGGGCTTCGCCATCGGCTCCGCCGCCATGACGGCCCTCGCCCTCTTCGCCGCCTTCGCCCAGACCTCGGGCATCGCCGCGCACGGCATCGACATCACCAAGCCCGTCGTCATGGCTGGCCTCTTCGTCGGCGGCATGCTGCCTTACCTCTTCAGCTCCATGGCCATGAAGGCCGTCGGCCAGGCCGCGATGGAGATGATCGAGGAGGTTCGCCGCCAGTTCCGTGAGATCGACGGTCTGCTCGCGGGAACGGCCAAGCCCGACACCGCGCGCTGCGTCGACATCTCCACCAAGGCCGCGCTCAAGCGCATGGTCGCACCCGGCCTCCTGGCCATCATCACGCCCGTGCTCGTCGGCTTCACCATGGGGCCCGAGGCCCTCGGTGGCTTGCTCGGCGGCGTGACCGTCTCCGGCGTCGTGCTCGCCATCTTCATGTCCAACGCGGGTGGCGCGTGGGACAACGCCAAGAAGTCCTTCGAGGGCGGCGGCTACAAGATGAGCGACGGCTCGCTGCACGAGAAGGGCTCCGAGGCGCACATGGCGGCCGTCGTGGGCGACACCGTCGGCGACCCCTTCAAGGACACCGCCGGCCCCTCGCTGAACATCCTCGTGAAGCTGATGAGCGTCGTCGCGCTCGTCATCGCCCCGCTCATCGCCGTCGCGCACTGAGCGCAAGCGTTCCCCTGCGAGAGCCGCGTCCCTTTGGGGCGCGGCTCTTTGCGTTGTGCGTCGGGAGGCTCGACGGGCAGGCCTCTGCTACAAGGCGAGCATGTGGGTCGAGCACTTCCCCGTCGGCTTCCTCGGCTGCAACTGCGTGATCCTCGGTGACGAGGAGAGCGGCGACGCCATCGTCGTCGATCCTGGCGGCGACCACGCCAAGATCCTCGCGCGCCTCGAGGCGTTGGGCCTGCGCTGCACGGCCATCATCCACACCCACACCCACTTCGATCACGTGGGCGCGACGGGCGACGTCCAGAACGCGACCGGCGCGCCGACCATGCTCCACGAGGCCGATCTCGATCTCTACCAGGGCATGCAGGCGCAGCTCGACGCCTTCGGCATGCCCATGCGCGCGCCCGAAGCGGTGGAGATCGATCGCTTCCTGCGCGACGGCGACACCGTCCGCGCGGGCGCCATCGAGGCGGATGTGATGCACACGCCCGGCCACACCCAGGGCGGCCTGTGCTTCCGCGTCGATGGCGACCGGCCCATCGTGCTCGCGGGCGACACGCTCTTTCAGGGCAGCGTCGGCCGCACGGATCTGTGGGGCGGCTCGATGCCCGAGCTGCTCACGTCCATCAAGAAGAAGCTGCTCGTCCTCCCCGACGAGACCCTGGTGATCGCGGGGCACGGCCCCACGACCACCATCGGCGAGGAGCGCGTGATGAACCCCTTCCTGCGTCGCTGACTCAGCGGCGGCGCCTGAGGGCGAAGCCGAGGACCGCCAGCCCCCACACGAAGGTCGACCCGCCCGAGCGACCGCCGCTCGTGGCGCATCCGCCCGCGCCCGTGAAGGAGCCCGTGGGTCCAGCGTCGTCGCCCGGCGTGCTGCCTGCGTCCTCCGAGGGCGCGCTGGCGTCCGGCGTCGACACGGTCCCGCTGTCGATGTCCGACCCTGCGTCATCCGAGGGCAGGCCCGCGTCGGGCGGACCCGCGTCGCTCGAACCGGCGTCCAGCGTCGGGTCGATGCCCGAGTCGATGCGGCCCGCGTCCCGCACGCCTCCGTCCATGATCAGCCCCGGACAGCCAGGCGTCGTGCCGTCGGTCGGGCCCGGTCGGCACGGACAGCCGTCCATGGCGTTGGCCACACCGTCCAGATCACAATCGCCCGTGTCCCAGCTGGGCGTGGCGCCGGCGACGCCCGTCGGAGGCGTCAGGCATTGGCGCAGCGTGAGCAGATCGATCTCGGCGCCCGGATCCGCGACACACCAGTCCTTGCGCGTGTCGATGCAGACCCCCGACGCACCGTCCGGCGTGCCCAGGACGATCGCACAGCTCACGATGCCCGTCTCCGAGCCCAGACAGTCGCCGTCGCCGCCGCAGCAGAACGCCTCGAGCTCGGGAGACGCGAGCGTGGTGCAGATCGACACGTCGTGACCCGGGAGCATCAGGCAGTTGCTGCCCGGCATCCCGACGCAGGCGGACCCGCTGCTGGGAGAGCAGGGGGTCAGCCCGGTGCAGACCGGGCCGGTGGCGTCCGCGAAGCTGAGTCGCCCCAGCTCCGCCGAAGCCGACGTGGTCAGGAACGACAGGCCGACGAGCGCGACCAAGGCGGCGCCGCGCGTCGTGCGCGTGCCCAGAACCAAACGAAGTGAAGCATGCATGCTCCAGATCCTAGAGCGAGACGCGCGTGCGCAGCTACCCTACATCAGCGCACAGTCGACGCGGCGCGGTGGGGCTCCGTCAGGCCTCGGCGTCGTGGCAAGCCCGACAGACACCGTAGAGCTCGTGGCGATGACGCTCGAGCACGAAGCCGTGGGCCTTGGCGATGCGATCCTGCATCTCCTCGACGTCGTCGTTCTCGAACTCCTCGATGCGCCCACAGCGCAGACAGATGAGGTGATCGTGGTGCTCGTCGAGGTGCGCCACCTCGTAGCGCGAGACCCCGTCGCCAAAGTGGCGTTCCTGCGCGAGGCCCGAGTCCGTGAGCAGCTTGAGCGTGCGATAGACGGTGGCGTAGCCGACCTTGGGATCCTGCTGACGGACGACCTCGAGTAGCTCCTCGATGGAGAGGTGCCCCTCGGTGCCGAAGAAGATCTCGGTCACGAGTCGCCGTTGCGCCGTCGACCGCAGACCCTTCTGATCCATGTAGGCCGAGAGCCGCGCTTGGAGCTCTTCCAAGTCCGTCTTGCTGCTCTCCTTGTTCGCCGCGCGTCGCATGCTTAGGCATCTCTAAGGTATGATCGTCGCGGCGTCCATGATGCAGCGTTCCGACCATGGGAAGACCGATGCCGGCGACGCCGATTCGCAGCCGGCTGGGGAAGGTCGTGCCAGCCGCGGGTTGCGCTACGCCGTGCCTCCGCTGGTGCTCGGCGCCTTCGCCCTCGCGCTGGTGGCGGAGCCTCCGCCCGCGGACGTCGATCTGATGCTGGTCGCGCCCGACTACGCCCTGCCCGGCTCGAGCTTGCCGCTGAGGGCGCTCGCCGTGGCAGGCGTGGCGGAGCAGGCGGGTCCGACCGAGCCGCTGTCGCGCCCGATTCAGGTCGTGTTGAAGAACGCTTCCGGACAGCGCTTGGGCGAGGCCACGCTCGTGGCCGGTGCGGCGGACACCTTCGAGGGTGAGCTGGCGATTCCGGCGGACGCGCGCGGCGCGCTCACTCTCGTCGCGACCACGCGGCGCCTGCACGACAGCGATCTCGTGCGCGTCGAGCGCATCGTCCACGTCGAGGCCAACGCGCCAGCCTCCGCGCGCGTGGGTCGACTCGCCACGCCCGCCCAGCGCTGGCGCCCCGAGACGGTGGAGCTCGTGGCCGACGCCGTGGCCCCGGCGGACCTCGACCTGCGTGCGCTGGGCGGCGCGTGCGTCCCCGAGCTGCCCTGCGAGCTGCGGCTCTGGGTGGGCGAGCCGGCGGCGCAGGTCGCGGTCGAGGCCAGCTCTGGCCTGGTCGTGCAGGCGGCCGCGCCCACGATCGTGACGGCCGGCATCGTGCCTCTGACGGTGACCGTGCGCGGCGCCGAGGCCGTCGCCCCGGTCGTCGCCCAGCGCGACGACGTGGTGGTGGCGCGCCGGCGCGTGCGCTTGCCGATCCTGATGGCCGGTCACGCGCTGCGTCTGCCGCAGGGTTCGCTCGCGATCGCTCCGGCCCAGCCCGAGCTCGAGGTCGCGAGCCTCGACGACGCACGCCACTTCGTCGTGGACGCTTACCTCGACGACCACTGGCTGCACACGGCCTCCCTGGACCTCGACGCGGACGGCAAGGGTCGCCTGCCCTTCGCGCTCGGGCCCGGCGTGTGGCGACTCTCGGTCCACGCCGATCCCTTCTCCACGTTGCACAGCGCGGGGCGCGTCCTGCTCGTGCTGGCACCCGGCGCCGACGCCATGGCCGAGCTGAGGCGCGCGGCCGCGCGCACGGATCTCGCGGCGGGCACGGATCCCCTGGGCAATCTTCTGGTCTCGGGTCAGCCCCCACCAGGCTCACCCGCGCAGCTGGCCGAGATGCTCTTCGCTCTGCCCGAGCTCGACTTCCATCAGGCGCCCGAGCTCGCTCACGGCATCCTGCAGCTGGGACCCGACCTGGATCCGCGCCGTCGCTCCCTGCGCGCCCTGGCGGGTGGCCTGGTCTTGCTCGCGGGCTTGTTGGTGGCCTGGCTGCTGATCCGGCGCGGTCGAGCCGCCGGTCTCCAGGCCGACGCCCTGCTGGCCGACGCCGAGCGCGAGGCTGCGTCCCTCGCGGAGCACGACGAGACGGCCAGCATCGTCTACACGCGAAGCCCTCGGACGGCCTCACGGGGGCTGTTCGCGGCCGCGGCCTTCGTGGTCCTGGTCTTCGCCCTCGCGGCCCTCTTGGTCGTCTCCCGGGGCTGCGTTTCCTGACGGGGAGGCCGAGCGTTGCGCGGATGGCCCGCCCGACCTAGATTGCCCGCGGCTTTTCCCCGGCCACGGCGGGGATGTCTGGAGTAAGCGCACGATGTTCGGCTACGCGATGAAAAAACTCTTCGGCACCAAGCACGCGCGCGAGGTGAAGAAGATCCAGCCCATCGTGGACGCCGTGGGCGCCCTCGAGGAGAAGATGAAGAAGCTCAGCGACGCTGAGCTCGTGGCGCGCACCGCGGACTTCCGCGCCAAGATCGACAACGGCGCCAGCCTCGACGATCTGCTCGTGCCCGCCTTCGCCACCGTGCGCGAGGCCAGCCGCCGCGTCCTCGGCATGCGCCACTACGACGTCCAGGTCGTCGGCGGCGTGGTCTTGCACCAAGGCAAGATCGCCGAGATGCGCACCGGTGAGGGCAAGACCCTCGTCGCCACCTTGCCCTGCTACCTGAACGCGCTCTCCGGCAAGGGCGTGCACGTGGTCACGGTCAACGACTACCTCGCGCGTCGTGACGCCGAGTGGATGGGCCGGCTCCACGGCTTCCTCGGTCTCGAGACGGGCGTCGTGCTCTCCGGTCAGGGCAACGTCGCCAAGAAGCGCGCCTACGAAGCGGACATCACCTACGGCCAGAACAACGAGTTCGGCTTCGACTACCTGCGCGACAACATGAAGTTCAGCATTCATGAGTACGCGCAGCGCGATCTGAACTTCGCCATCGTGGACGAGGTCGACTCCATCCTCGTCGACGAGGCTCGCACGCCGCTCATCATCAGCGGCCCCGGTGAGACGGCGTCCGAGAAGTACGTGCGCGTGAACGAGCTCATCCCCAAGCTCCGCGCCGAAGAGCACTACGTGCTCGACGAGAAGGCCCGCAGCGTCACGCTCTCGGAGGAGGGCATGGAGGCGGCCCAGCGGCTGCTCTACTCACGCGGCCTGACCTCGGTCGAGAACCTCTACGATCCGGTCAACCTCGAGACCCTGCATCTGCTGCAGCAATGTCTGCGCGCCCACACGCTCTATTACCGAGACCAGCACTACATGGTCGACGAGCAGGGCGCCGTGCTTATCATCGACGAGTTCACCGGGCGTGTTCTGCCCGGTCGTCGCTGGTCCGACGGTCTGCACCAGGCCGTCGAGGCCAAGGAGCGCGTGCCGATCCAGGACGAGAACGTCACCCTCGCGACCATCTCGTTCCAGAACCTCTTCCGTCTGTACGACAAGCTCAGCGGTATGACCGGCACGGCGGACACCGAGGCCACCGAGTTCCACTCGATCTACGAGCTCGACGTCGTCGTCATCCCGACCAACGAGCCCATCGTCCGCGACGACCGCGAAGACCTCGTCTACAAGACCGAGCGCGAGAAGTTCCACGCCGTCGCCGACGAGATCGCCGCCGCGCACGACCTTGGGCAGCCGGTGCTCGTCGGCACGACCAGCGTCGAGAAGTCCGACGCGCTCGCGCGATTGCTCAGGCGGCGCGGCATCGAGCACAACGTGCTCAACGCCAAGCAGCACGAACGCGAAGCCTACATCGTGGCCCAGGCCGGCACCTCCGGCGCCGTCACCGTCGCCACCAACATGGCGGGCCGCGGCACCGACATCGTGCTCGGCGGCAACTCCGAGATGTTGGCGCGCATGGAGACGCTGGCGACCATGGACGAGGAGACGCTCGCCGATCCAGACGCCATGAACGCCGCCGTCGCGGCCGCGATCCCGCACTACGTCGAGAAATGCAAAGAGGACGCCAAGGCGGTGAAGGCGGCGGGAGGTCTGTACATCGTCGGCACCGAGCGCCACGAGTCGCGCCGCATCGACAACCAGCTCCGCGGCCGCGCGGGACGTCAGGGTGATCCCGGCACCTCGCGCTTCTACCTCTCCCTCGAAGACGATCTGATGCGCATCTTCGCGGGCGACCGCATCCAGACGATGATGGATCGTCTGGGCATGGAGGAGGGCGTGCCCATCGAGCACAAGTGGGTGACCAAGGCGGTCGAGAACGCCCAGAAGAAGGTCGAGGAGCGCAACTTCGACATCCGCAAGAACCTGCTGGATTACGACGATGTGATGAACCAGCAGCGCAAGACCATCTACGAGCTGCGCCGTCAGGTCTTGCGTGGACACTATCGCTCCGTTCCCTCGGACGAAGACAAGAAGAAGGGCATCGAGTCCAAGTCCTTCGTCGAGGAGGCGGATCCCAAGCTGATCGAACGCGTCGCGCCGATCGTGAAGCAGATGGTGCAGATCCACGGCGTGGAGTTGCCGCGCGAGGGCGCGAGCCCCGAAGAGCAGCAAGAGGTGCGCGACCGCGCGCTGAAGATGGAGATCGCCGACCTGCCCGGCGTGCGCGGCGGGCCGCTCGAGAAGGACATCTATCGTTGGTTCGGCTGCCCGACCCGACTCAAGCGCTTCAAGCACGACGCCCCAGGTGCGTACGAGTATCTGATCGCTGAGGTCGGCCTCTCGCTGACGGAGCAGCGAGAGCGCATGCTCGATCTCGTGGACGAGATCGTCTCGACCATGGTCGAGGCCGCGTGCCCGCCGAACAAGCACTACGAGGATTGGGATCTCGACAGCCTGGTCGATGCCTACGAGAAGCAGTTCGGCATCGACTGCACCGGCCTGGCCGCGCTGACCGACGCGCAGGAGCTGGCGACCAAGCTCTACACGGACGCCGAGGCCGTGCTGAAGCGCAAGGAGGCGGACTTCGGCTCTGAGAGCTTCCTGCGTCTGTTCCGCAACTTCTACCTGCAGGAGATCGACCGGCAGTGGATGGACCACCTGCAGGCGATGGACAGCTTGCGCGACGGCATCGGGCTGCGCGGCTACGGCCAGCGCGATCCGAAAAAGGAGTACAAGCGCGAGGGCTTCGACATGTTCCGGGCCATGATGGAGAGCATCAAGTCGTCCGTCTCGACCAACATGTTGAGCGTCGAGCGCGTGCGTGAGGAGGACCTCGAGCGCCTCGAGGCGCAGCGTCGAGCCCAGGCCGACAAGCGTCAGCAGGCCGCTCAGGGACGGCACGCCTCCGCCAGCGGCGAAGAAGAGGCCGCGCCGGCACCCGCGACACGCGCGGGACGTCGGGCGAATCGCCGTGGTCCGGAGGCCGCGCCGGCCGAGGCCAAGCCCGAGCCTTTGCGCCGCGCCAAGCCGAAGGTGGGCCGCAACGACCCGTGCTGGTGCGGCTCCGGCAAGAAGTACAAGCATTGCCACCTGCGTGAGGATCAGGCCGCGGGCGCCGAGGTCGGATGACGTCATCCGAGGAGGAGCTCCCGCTCCAGGTTCCGCCCGTCCCGGGCTTTCGCTTCAGCGGCATCGCGGGCGGGATCAAGGCGAGCGGCGGCCCGGATCTGGCGCTGATCGCGGCGGATGGTGCAGTGACCGCCGCGGGCGTCTTCACGCGCAACCTGCTGTGCGCGGCGCCCGTCGTGCTGAGCCGCACGCGTGTCGCGCTAGGCCGCGCGCGCGCCGTGCTGGTCAACAGCGGCAACGCCAACGCCGCCACGGGAGAAGCGGGCTTCACCGCCGCGCTGCGCACCAGCGCATGGTTGGCCGAGGCCCTCGGCTGTCCCGTTGACGAGGTGCTGGTCGCCTCCACCGGCGTGATCGGTGTGCCGCTGCCCGAGGCGCCCTTCGAGGCCCACGTGGGCGCGCTCGTCGACGCCCTGGACGAGGACGGCGGGGCCGGGTTCGCCCGCGCCATCCTGACCACGGATCGTTGGCCCAAGGTGGCCCAGGCGCAGCTCGAGCTGCGTGGCCTGAGCGCGCCCGTCGTCGGCATCGCCAAGGGCGCGGGCATGATCCACCCCGACATGGCCACGACCCTCGCCTTCGTCGTCACCTCGGCCGCCGTCAGCCCCGAACAGCTTCAGCGCGCGCTGACGCGAGCCACGGACGAGACCTTCAACCGCATCACGGTGGACGGCGACACGAGCACCAACGACACCATCCTCTGCCTGGCCTCCGGCGCCCCCGGGGCCGCGCGCGTCGAGAGCGAAGGCGACGAGGCCGCCCTCGAGACCGCGATCCGGACGGTGCTGGCCGAGCTCAGCGAGTCCATCGTGGCGGACGGGGAGGGCGCCGA
>JAACVI010000445.1 GCA_009992505.1 Myxococcales bacterium | reverse complement strand
TCTGAAGTTCGCCGTGATGCGCCCCATGCCCGAGCTCCAGTTGCAGGCTCGAAACTTGCGCCCGGCGAAGCGATCATCCGCGCGCTGCAGCGAGGCGCAGACCGCGTCCACGTCCTCGCTGCGCACGGCCAGCCAGCCCATCTTGTAGCCGAACGCCTGCGGGCGATCGGGTGTGACGTCGACCTTCGGCAGCCCGGACCGACCGCTGGACGCACGCCAACCGAAGAGCGCGAGCAGCGCGACTACGAGCAGCGCGACTACGAGCAGGGCGACGATGGTGGCAGCAGACATCAGGGCTCACTCCGTGGTCGTGGTCGGCGTCTTCGCCGGAGCAGCGACGAGCCTACACGCGCCAGCCTGTCGTGCCCGTGATTTCCTCGACGTTCCTCGCGTCGCCGCCGTTCCCGGCCCGGCCCTCGCGGCTCTCCCTTCCCTCGGGTCAGTCGCGCTGCTAGCACGTCGGCATGCGAATCGTGTTCGTGATGGATCCGGTCTCGAGCGTTCTCGCCGGCGAGGACACGTCCTACGCCTTGATGCGCGAGGCTGAACGGCGCGGGCATCGCGTGCATCACTGCTTGCTGCGCGACGTGGGCCTGCGCGGGGATCAGCCCTTCGCTCAGGTGCGCCAGGCCCATTGCGACGACTCGGCGCGACCGCCGATCCTGCTGGGCCAGCCCGAGAGCGTGGCCCTGGCGGACGTGGATGCCGTCTTCGTGCGCAAGGATCCGCCCTTCGACGACGACTACCACTGGCTCAGCCTGCTGCTCGAGAAGCTGCGCGGGCGCACGCTGGTGCTCAACGATCCGCGCGGTCTGCGCGAGGCCAACGAGAAGCTCTACGCCTGCCATTTCCCGGACCTCACGCCCGACACTCTGGTCTCGGCCGACGCCCCGACCATCCGCCGCTTCGTGGACGAGGTCGGTGGGCGCGCGGTGATCAAGCCCGTGGACGGACACGGCGGCGAGGGCGTGTTCGCCTTGAGGCTCGACGACTCGAACTACAACGCATTGGTCGAGACGGTCACCCACGAGGGTCGCCGCGTGGCCATGGTCCAGGCCTTCATCCCCGAGGTGACGGAGGGCGACAAGCGCATCCTCTTGATGGACGGCGAGATCCTGGGCGCCATCGTGCGCGTGCCCCAGGGTGGGGATCTGCGCTCGAACATCCACGTCGGCGGCAAGGTCGTGCGCGGGGAGATCACGGACGCGGACCGTCGCATCGTCGAGCGGGTGACGCCCAGGCTGCGACAGGACGGGCTCTACTTCGTGGGCCTCGACGTGATCGGCGGCAAGCTGACCGAGGTGAACGTCACCAGCCCGACGGGGATCCAGCAGATGTCACGGCTCGACGGAAAGAACTGCGAAGCGCCCGTGATCGACTGGATCGAACGCGCCATCGCCGTACCCTCCGCGGGGAGCGTGTAGCCAAGTCGAAAAGGCGTATGATGCGCCAGCCTTCCCCCGGCCGGTTCCCAGAGGCGACCCCATGCAGCACTCCTTCTTTCGCTTTTTCCTCGTTCTGAGCTTCTTCTCCCTTGCCCTCGCCGGTTGCGGCCGATCGATGCTCCACGTCGACCCCTACGTCGACGCGGGCCCCGATGACGGCAGCATGCGCGACGGCTTCGTGCCCCCGCCCGACGGCAGCTCGGCCTGCACGAGCAACGTCGACTGCGCGCCCACGCCAGCCACGCCGGTCTGTGACGTCGCGAGCGGTCGCTGCGTCGAGTGCAACACCTCGCCCGACAACTGCCCCATGGGCGAGCTCTGCGATGGCCTGACGCATACCTGTGTACCGGGCTGCAGCGACGACACGGACTGCAGTTCGCCCACGCCGCGTTGCCGAGTGGACGCGAATTCTTGTGTAGAATGCCTCTCGGCCGGGGACTGCGCGCCGGGCGATAGCTGCCTCGACTTCACCTGCCGGCGCCCGTGCGACGC
>JAACVI010000444.1 GCA_009992505.1 Myxococcales bacterium | reverse complement strand
CTCGAGCATCGGCATCATGTCGGGCAGCGTGCTCGTGACCGCGCGCTCATAGCTGAGGCCGAAGAAGAAGACCAGGTGTTGCAGCAGCCACAGGTCGAGCCGCGCGCGCGCCTCTTCCACGTCGTTCGCCAGTGTGCCCTCGGTGCGCGACTTGAGCCTGAGCTCCCGGGACACGATGCGCTTGCCCGCTTCCAGAGCCAGGCGCGTGCGCTCGTCGAGATCCAGATGGACGAGCAGCACGATTCCGTCCGCCGCCAGCGTCCTCCAGGTGGGCAGGTGCCAGCGCACGAGCTCCTCGCCCACCGCCGCGGCCTGTCCTTCGTCCACGGTGCCGTCAATAGCCCAGCTGCCCTGGCCGACGTCGTCCTTGCCACGAAAGATCATCAGCTTGGCGTCGCCCCGCGCCTCCTGTGCGCGCGTGGCCACGGGATCCGGCCTGAAGTCGACCCGGTCGTCCCGCTTCAGGTCACCCGGCTTGATTCGCAGATGGCGCGTCGGCGTGGCGACCAGGGCGCGTCGCTCGCCGCGAGCGGTGTCGAGCGTAACCTCTGCCACGTCGAAGGGTGGAGCCACGGAAGGATCATTCCACCGTCCTCAGCCGGGATCACGCAAATACGAGATGTTCTGTGAGAATTCACCCGAATCTCCCCGTTTGACCGCGTCTCTGGCTCGTCGGAGGACGACAGCAGCAGCAGGGCACGGTCGGATCGCCGCCGGGGCCGTCCACGGTCGCAGATGATGTCGCGCCTCTCGAGGGTCTTCCGAGTTACCCTGTCGATGGTGGTGTCGCGCACAGGGCCAAACGGCTCTGCGTTGACGTCGGAACGGGGTGGGGCGAGGCTTGTCGGCGATGGTCAGCGGATTCGAGAGCTTCGGCGAGTACGAGCTGCACGAGCGCGTGGCGGTCGGCGGGATGGCCGAAGTCTTTCGAGCGACGCGCCGTGGCGCCGTGGGCTTCGAGCAGGAGCTGGCGATCAAGCGCATCCTGCCAGGCCTCGGCGACGACGAGTTCACGCGCATGTTCATCGACGAGGCGAAGATCGCCGTTCGTCTCTCGCATCCGAATGTTGCGCAGGTCTTCGACCTCGGGCGTGTGGACGAGCAGCTCTACATCGCCCTCGAGTACGTTCACGGCCGCGACATGCGGCGCGTGGCCGATCGGCTGATGGAGTTGAACGGACGAGCGGCCTTGCCGCCGGCCATCGCCATCCACGTGGCGATGCGCGTCGCGCGCGCGCTGCACGCGGCGCACACGACCGAGAGCCTGGGCAATGCCATGGGCATCATCCACCGCGACGTCTCGCCCCAGAACGTCCTGCTCTCCTTCGAGGGTCAGGTGAAGGTGATCGACTTCGGCCTGGCCAAGGCCGCGGGGCGCCTGACGCAGACGCAGGCGGGCGTGGTCAAAGGCAAGCTCGCCTACCTCTCGTGTGAGCAAGCGCGCGGGCACGAGATCGACCATCGCAGCGACATCTTCTCCCTCGGCACCTGCCTGTTCGAGTGGCTGACGGGCCAACGGCTCTTCCTGGGCAAGAACGATCTCGAGACGGTGATGAACGTGCAGAAGGCCGACGTGCCTTCGATCCGTTCCCTCGATCGCAGCTTGCCCATGCGCCTCGACGGCATCGTGATGAAGGCGCTCGAGCCGGACCCCTTCATGCGCTTCGCGACGGCTCAGGAGATGTCCGAGGCGCTGGAGCGCCTGGCCTTCGAGGAGGCGATGGTCCTGACCCGACGCACGCTCGCGCGCTTCATGGCCAACGTCTTCCCGGAGGAGCAGGCGCAGGATGAGGCACCGCCCCTCGCGGCAGCTCTGGCGGCGCCCCAGGTGAGCCAAGCCTACGAGCTCGATGATGCTGATTTGGACAACGCCGAGCTGCTCAACGCCGAGCTGCTCAACGCCGAGCT
>JAACVI010000177.1 GCA_009992505.1 Myxococcales bacterium | reverse complement strand
CCCATCGCACGCTGACGGTGCACACGGCGGCCATGGGCCCCGCGGGCTATCTCGTCCACGCCATGGGCTACTCCGTGCTCTACAGCGCTCTGCTCCTCACCTTCGCGACCTTGATCTTCCGCCGACGAGACTTCCTGTGACGGGCCCGAACCATCTGCGTCGACGTGTCTTGCGCGGCTTCGCCATCGCGGGCGTCTTGCTGGCCGTGGTCGTCGTGCGCGTGGTGGTCTCGAGCCGGAGCGAGCTCGCCAAGGGCGTCGCCCTCGAACAGGGCCACGACGTGGACGCGGCCATCGTGCACTACCGCCGCGCGGCCCGCTGGTACGCGCCCCTCAGCCCCTATCCCGTCGCGGCGCTCGCCCACCTGGAGCGCATCGGCGCCGCGGCCGAGCGAGACGCGGACGTGGATCGCGCTCTCGGCGCCTATCGCGCCATGCGTGGCGCCATCCTCTCGACGCGCAGCTTCTACACGCCCACCCCGGACCGCCTCGAGCGTGCCGATCAGCGCATCGCGCGCCTGATGAGCGAGCTGCCGGCCCCGCCCATCGACGCGGGCAAGTCCCCGGACGAGCTCTATCGCGAACACCTCGCGCTCCTCAGCGCGAGCCCTCGCCCCAAGCTCTTGTTCGCCTTGATGGCGCTCTTCGGCTTCGGCCTCTGGGTCGGCGGCGCCTTCACCTTCGCCAGCCGCGGCATCGACGAAGAGGATCGCCTGCTGCGCCCGCTGGCGCTGCGCTGGGGCCTGGTCGTGCTCGCGGGTTTTCTCCTCTTCTCCCTCGGACTCGCCTTCGCCTGAAGCCTCGGGTTCGGTCGCTGCTTGCTGGCGTCCCCGTGCTGTCGTACGACGCACGCCGTGGACAACATCCGCATCGTCGGCGGCGCGAGGCTGGCTGGCTCGATCCCCATCAGCGGCGCCAAGAATGCGGCCCTGCCCATCTTGTGCGCGTCGCTCCTGGCCGACGGAGATCACGTCTTCCGCAACGTGCCCGATCTGCGCGACATCGGCACGATGACCAAGCTGCTCTCCCACCTCGGCCTCGAGACCTCCTTCGAGGACGGCGTGGTGCGCGTGCGCGGCTGCACGGTCGGGGACGCCGACGCGCCCTACGAGCTGGTGAAGCAGATGCGGGCCTCCGTGCTCGTGCTCGGCCCGCTCGTGGCGCGCTACGGCAAAGCTCGCGTCTCCTTGCCCGGCGGCTGCGCCATCGGCGCGCGACCCATCGACCAGCACCTGCGCGGTCTCGAGGCCATGGGCGCCAAGATCGAGCTCGCCCATGGCTACGTGAACGTGGTCGTGCCCAAGGGTCAGCTTCGTGGCGCCGAGGTCGTGTTCGACATCCCCACCGTGGGCGGCACCGAGAACCTGATGAGCGCGGCCGTGCTGGCCCGTGGTCGCACCACCTTGGTCAACGCCGCGCGTGAGCCCGAGGTGGAGGAGCTCGCGCGCGTCCTGAACAAGATGGGCGCCTCCGTGGAAGGCGCCGGCACCGACGTGATCGTGATCGAGGGCGTCGACCAGCTCGAGCCCGTGGATCACGCGATCATCGCCGACCGCATCGAGGCCGGCACCTACATGGTCGCGGCGGCGGCCACCGCGGGCGACGTCTTCCTGGACCACGTCACCTTCGATCACCTCGAGGCGCTGGCGGCCAAGCTGCGCGAGGCGGGCGTGGAGGTCGAGCGCGAGGGCAGCGGCGTGCGCGTCGCCCGTCGCGGAGAGCTGCGCGCGACCAGCGCGACCACGGCGCCCCATCCGGGCTTCCCCACGGACATGCAGGCCCAGTTCATGATGCTGATGTGCCTGGCGCGCGGGCGCAGCGTGATCACGGAGACCATCTTCGAGAACCGCTTCATGCACGTGCCCGAGCTCAACCGTATGGGCGCTCGCATCGAGGCCCGCGGTCGCGTGGCCACGGTCGAAGGCGTCGACAGCCTGAGCGGCGCCGAGGTGATGGCGACCGATCTGCGCGCGAGCGCTTCGCTTGTCGTGGCCGGTCTGGTGGCCAAGGGCGTCACCGAGGTGCTGCGCGTCTACCACATCGATCGCGGCTACGAGCACATCGAGGACAAGCTCCGCGCCCTGGGCGCGACCATCGAGCGCGTCCCGGGAAGGATCTGAGGCGAGCATGGAGCCCGAGGTCGTGATCGCCGTGCCCAAGGGCCGAGTGCTCGAGCAGCTCGTGCCGCGCCTCGAGGCCGCCGGCTTCGACTCCAAGGCGCTGACTCGTGGCGGACGCCAGCTTATCCGCGACGACAAGGTCGGGCGCCTGCGCTACCTCCTGCTCAAGCCCGACGACGTCCCGACCTGGGTCGAGTACGGCGCCGCGGATCTGGGCGTGGTCGGTCGCGACGTGCTGCTCGAGCGCCAATACGATCTCTTCGCGCCCGTGGATCTGGGCATCGGCGTCTGCCGCATGATGGTCTGCGGCCCTGCGGACTTCGCCTTCACCACGGACATGAGCCGAACGCTGCGCGTCGCCAGCAAGTTCCCCAACATCGCGCGCCGGCACTTCCTCGGTCGCGGGCAGCCGGTGGAGGTCATCCTGGTCAACGGATCCGTCGAGCTCGCGCCGCTCACGGGCCTGGCCGACGTGATCGTCGACATCGTCGAGACGGGCGAGACGTTGCGCCAGAACGGCCTGGTTCCGCTCGAGGCCATCTGCGACATCTCCTCCGTCGTGGTCGCCAACCGCGTGGGCTCCAAGCTCAAGCGCGCCGCCATCGAGCCCGTCCTCGCCGCGCTGCGTGCCTCGGCCTAGTCGACTTCGCGCCTCGGCCTAGTCTTCGAGGCGCTTCTCGAAGCGGATCTTGACCTCGGAGAAGCCCATCGCGGCGTGGGCAGCGCGGGCGCCTTCGTTGAAGGGCCAGGTCTCGGATTCGACCACCTGGCAGCCTGCGCCACGGAAGAGCTGTTCCAGCTCGCCGTAGAGTCTGCGTCCCACGCCCTTGCCGCGCGCCTCGGGCAAGACGCACCACTCCTCCACCACGCCGCGACGCGACAGCAGCCGACGCGGCTCCGTTTCGACGTGGCCCGTGATGTAGCCGAGGGGTTCGCCCGCGCCCGACTCGGCCAGGACGATCAGCGCGTCGGGTCGCGCCAGGAGCGAGTCCACGTCGTCCCGCAGCACGCGCTCGAAGTCGCGCCAGGCGAAGAAGGGCGCGAGCTTCTCGGGCGTGATCTCCTGTGCGTACTCCACATAGAGCGTGCGGTGCAGGAAATGGACAAGGCTCCGATCGGCGCTCGTGGCGCGGCGCAGCTCGACACCGTTCATGTCGCCGAGCATACGCGTCGGCGCCCCGAAGGGCAGCCCGACGCTGCTCTCCGGGGCGCTCGCCAGCGACGCGCTCATTCGTCGTCGTTGCTGCTCGCGCGTCGACGATGCGTCGGCGCTTGGAGCGTCGTCTCCCCCTCCACGGCCAGCATGGGACGCAGGTGGCGGAAGGTCGCGCGACCGATTCCCCGCACGCGCATGATGTCCTCGATGCGACCGAAGCGGTGATCCTGCCGGCGATCCAGGATCGCCTGCGCCTTGGCTGCCCCGATGCCCGGGAGGCGCGTGAGCTCCTCCAAGGAGGCCGTGTTCAGGTTGACCACGCCCGTCGTCTCGCTCCCCTCCTGCGCGGAGGCCACCTCGAGCAGATGCGGCAGGGCCACGCCAGCAGGCGCAGCCACGAGCGCCGTGACCATGAGCAGCGTGCGGCAGACCTTCTTCATCATTTCATTCTTCATGTTCCTCTTCCTGTTCTCGATTGTTTCGGTTGTTGGTTTTGAGTGTTCGATTGCACGCCGGCCGAGGCCGGCGGGATCATCCGGCCATGGACTCCGCGCGCTCGCTGAACGTGCCGCGCTCCGTGCCGCGCTCTTCGAAGGGCCGGTACTCGCGGATGTGCAGCTGACCGTTGGTCGGCATGGCGTCGAGCAGCACGTTCATGCTGCCGTCGCGGTTCTCGAAGGCGGCGCCGATGCGCAGCCAGAACTTCTTCCCGTCCCGTTGTCGGTCGACGATGGTGTAGACGACCTTGAAGTTCTTCTGTCCGTGTTGCTCTGGCATGACTTCTCCTCTCGGTGTTGAGCGGGGCGTCGCGCCCCTCGTGAGCTGAGGAGAGCTAGAGCAGGAGTCGTGCCGACCATGCGGATCAATGATTTCGCGTAGTTGGCGCTGCCCTGGCGGCGGATCGGCGGTTTTTCGCCGGCGGGCGCCGGGCTCCCGCCCGAATTCGTCCTGCGGCCTCGACACCGAATCCGGGCCCGGATACGACCTTCGTCGACGACCTCGCGGGCCCGGCGCGCCAGACGCTTGTGGGGACGGGCGAAAAACCCTACGATGCGCGCCCATCGCGGGACCATCGGACTCCCGCTTCCCACACGACAGCGCGTCGAACTCGGAGGACCATGCGGATCTCTCTCTCCACCGATTCCTTCAGGACCACCAAGGCGGACTTCCTGGCCGTCAGTGCCGGCACAGCACACGTGGACAAGGACCCCGCGCTCACCGCTCTGGCCAAGTCCATGGGCGGCACGGCGCTCGCCGACGCCATCAAGGATGAGGGCTTCACCGGCAAGGTGGGGCAAGTCCTGAAGCTGCAAGCCCACGGTCGCTTGGCGGCGCGCTGGGTGATCGTGGTCGGCGTGGGCAAGGACGCGGGCAAGCCCGCCGCCGCCCGTCTGCTCGGTCATCACGTGGCCAAGGCCAGCCAGCGCCAACGCTCGGCGGCGCTGATCCTCCCGGTCGACGACGCCGAGTCCGTGCGTCAGGCCGCCGAGGGTCTGCTCGGCGGAAGCTACCGCTACGACACCTACTTCACCGGCAGCCGTAAGCCCAAGGGTGGGCTGAAGAGCGCCGAGCTGCTCGTCTCCGACGCCAAGGATCCGGCGCTGAAGGACGGTCTGTTGGCCGGTCGCGCCGTGGGCGAGGCCGTCAACGTGGCGCGCACCCTGGTCAACGCGCCGCCCAACGATCTCACGCCTCCCGCGCTCGCCGATTTCGCCGCGACCGAGGCCGAGAAGCTCGGCGTCAGCGCCATGGTGTGGGACAAGGCCCAGATCGAAGAAGCGGGCATGCACCTGCTGCTGGCCGTGAACCGCGGCAGCAGCATCGAACCGCGCTTCGTGCACATGAAGTGGGAGCCCGAGGGCGCCACGCGCAAGGTCGTCTTCGTCGGCAAGGGCCTGACCTTCGACTCCGGCGGTCTGTGCCTGAAGCCCGCCAAGAGCATGATCGACATGAAGTGCGACATGGCCGGCGCGGCCATCACCATCGGCGTCGTGCTCGCAGCCGCTCGCATGAAGCTGCCCATCGCCGTCCACGCCGTGATCGGCTCGACCGAGAACATGGGCGGCGCGGACGCCTACCGTCCCGGCGACATCTTCCCCTCCCTTGACGGCAAGACGGTCGAGATCATCAACACCGACGCCGAGGGTCGCCTGGTGCTGGCCGACGCGCTGGCCTACGCCCGCGAGCTCGGGGGCGACTACGTCATCGACCACGCGACGCTGACGGGGGCCTGCATGGTCGCTCTGGGCCAGTGGCGCGCCGGTCTCTTCAGCGCCGACGACGAGCTCGCCGAGCGCTACCTCCAGGCGGCCGGAGCGAGCGGTGAGGCCTACTGGCGCTTGCCCATGGACGAGGAGCTCCGACCCACCCTGAAGAGCCCGGTCGCGGACCTCAAGCACACGGGCTCGGCCTACGGCGGCGCGGTCACGGCGGCGCTCTTCCTCTCCGAGTTCGCCGGAAAGAGCCGCTTCATGCATCTCGACGTGGCGGGCCCCTCCTTCCTCGACTCCGCGCACGGGTTCCTTCCCCAAGGCGGCACCGGCTTCGGCGTAGGCACCGCGATCCGCTTCCTCGAGGGGCTCCTGGAGTCCCAGGCCGACTGATCGTCGAGACCTCCGCCATGCCGCGGCGTCCGACGAACTTGGTTCCCCATGTGTCACGGAAGGTCCGGGGCTGCGGCAAGCGACGGCTGCTCCTGGCCTGCATCGTCGGGCTCTTGGGCTGGTCGCACGCGGCGCCCGCGGCGGCCCATCTGGGTCACGTCGTGCAGCGAGCCGAGCGCTACCTCAAGCTCGATCTCGAGCCGCACGGCATGCGCCTGGTCGTCTCACTCACGCTCGGTCCGGGCGAGATGGGCCGCGTGCTGGTTCAGGCCGACGCGAATTCGGACTCCGAGGTCACGCCCGAGGAGGCCAACGCCTACCTGCTCGACTGGGGCCGCGGCTTGGTCGAGGAACTCCCCGTGAAGGTGGACGGTCAGCGCGTGGCCGTGCGCTACGCCGACGCCTACTTCGATCCCACGGGGCCGGTGCGTTCCGTCGCGGGCACCGTCGAGATGGTCGGCCATGTCGAACTCGAGGGCGGTGAACATCGCGTCGAGGTCGCCGATGGCATGCGACGCCAGACCTTCGACCGCACGGACGTGACCTTTCAGGCGCGCGACGGCGTGGAGCTCTTGGCCGCTGGCTTCGCCGCGCCGACGTCGGTCGAGCAGCGCCTCAGCTACGGCAACAGCGGTCCCGCCCGCACGCTCGAGCTGCGCGCGCGCCTTCCCAGCACACCCGGCTCGTGGCGCAAGCCCGCCTTGGCCGGAGCCGCGCTGCTGCTCTTCCTGGCAGCGCTCGCCGTGCTCGTAAGTCGCCTCAAGGCACGCGGCAGCGAGTCCGCGCCCACCGACACGGACGCCGACTGACACGACCGCGGCGGGGCCTTGCGGCGGACTCGCAGCCCGGCTGCACAGCCTGGCCGCAGCCTGGCCGCGCAGTCACCGGTCGACGCGCGGTGGCCTAGATGCGGAAGGGGAAGTTGACGCTGAAGCTGTCTCGGCGGAAGCGCGGCACATGCGCGGCGCGCACGGAGCGAGCTACGCAGGAGCCCACCGGCGTACCGGCGAACTGACCCGAGACGCTGGCGCTCGAGACGCGACCCGTGCTGCCACGGAAGGTGATGGCCGTCATGGCCACGCCGTGCTGCCCACCGCCGCAGTTGCCGACGGCGGCCGTCACGCTCTGCAGAGCCGAGCGCACCGCGTCGCGCTCTGGCGAGTCGGGAAGGTTGGAGTCAGCCGCCGGAGCCGCCGCCATCGCGGCGCTCATGCCGCCCATGCCGCCGCCGAGGACGTCGGACATCAGGTCATCGAGGTTGTTCGACGAGCGAGGCGCCATCGTCGTCTCCATCGCGGAGGAGGGGCTGTCCGAGGCCATGTTGCTCGCGGCCGCCGGGTGGCTACCGGTCGTGTGGTGCCGTCGTCCGGTACGCGGGTCGTTGGAGTCGTCTCCACCGGCCTCGGGCTCGTCCGTGGCCGCCGTGGGCGGCGCGTTCGGATGCGGGGGTTCCGTTGCGGCACCGGGAGGCGGCGCGGGCACGGCAGGCTGGGCAGCACTCCCCTGGGCCGGCATCCCGGTGAGGCCCGCGGGCTGAGCCATGGTGGCGGGACCGTTGGCGGCGACCGGCTCGGGTGTGCGCATGAGGACGACGATGAGGGTGACCAAGAGGGCGACCACCGCCGCGGCCGCTGCCGCCAGGCCGATCATCAGCCCCTTGCCCTTCTTCTCTTCCTGAGCGGCTGGGGCCAACACGGGAGCACCGAGCGTGCTGCCGAGTCCACCGCCTCCGCCGATGGAGAGCAGGTCGTCCACGTTGGACATGCCACCGCCCGTACTCGCGGCGCCAGGCCCGGTGCCGAAGCCGCCGCCGCCGGTGGTGCCGGTGGCCGCCGCCAGGGCGCGGATGTCGATCAGACCCGAGCCCTCACCGGCTGCGTGACCCGCGCGCGGCGCGGAAGCCATGGGCGACGGCGTGCTGCCGAGCGAAGAGGTGCTGCTCCCGGTCGCGAGAGCCTGCAGGTTGCTCAACGAGAAGAGGACGGAGTTCTCGTTACGCTGCCCGGTCATCTTGGAGTCGGCTTCCGACACGCGCGGGTTGGACGAGGCCACCACATCCGAGCTGCCGCCACCGAAGGGACTCGACTCGGGATCGGCCGGTGCGAAGAGGTCCGCGCCTGCGCTCGCCGCAGGTGCGGCCGCTGCGCCGCCACCAAAGGCACCGCCCGCGGCGAAACCGCCGTCGCCACCGCCGAAGGGATCCGCGGTGTCCGCGCCGAAGGCGTCGCCACCTCCGCCGAAGGGATCCGCGCTGGCTCCGAACGGATCCGCGCCCATGTCGGCGGGCGCCGACTCGGCCTGCGCGTAGCCGCCTCCGTCGTCGTAGCCGGCGGCGGGCGCTGCGTCCTCCTGTGGCTCTCCGGTGATCGCGGCGACCAGCTCGGGCACGTCTCGTGCGGCCTTCCAGCCATCGAGGCCTTCGCGCCAGACGTAGACTTCCCAATCGATCGTGCCGTCGGTCAGCATGCCGCCGAGCTGCACGGGCGAGTAGGGGCCCTGTTGGTCACCGTCGATCACGATGTGCCAAATGGCGTCACTGCCATAGTCGAAGACCTGTGTCGCCGATTCTTGCTCTTCGGCGGGGACTTGGTCTCCACGGACGACAATCACCGACGTGCACTTCTTGCACCGGATCTTGAAGACCTTACCGGCGACCTTCTCGTCGGCAATGGAGTACTTGGCGCCGCAGCTATCACAGACGATCTTCATGTCTTGGCTAACCTGTGCTCGTCCTCGAGGGACGTCGACCTTGGGGGGCTGTCGGGTGTTCCGGGATGGATGATGGCCTGCCGATTAGCAGAAACTGAGCAGACTCACACCGGGACCGGGGCGATGATAGCCGTCCGTCGCCGTGGCGATCAAGCATCCAACGTGGATCAACGGTATCTACTCCACCGAACCCCGAAGCGCAGGGGAGCTTGGGTCGGCTCTCAAAGGGTCTACGGCGATCCAAGCGAGGTGCCGTCCTTGCCGCAGAAGGTCGTCTCAGCGGGGTAACGCGTGCCACATTGCGGGCAAATGCGCTCCTGACCTCGTGGTTCCGTCCGTGCGCGGTAGTCCGCGTAGGTGATCAGCAGCTCCGAATCGTTGGGGCAGAAACGCGATCCCGCAGGGTAGCCGCGGCGGCACACGGGGCAGATGAGATTCTCCTGCGGAGTCGTCGCGACCGCCGCCACGGGCTCCGGAGGGGGCTGGTGCGCCGGCTCGTCGCTCTCGAACATGGGCTCGGGCGCGTGCTTGGGCGTGGGGCGGCGTCGCATCAGCAAGAGGGCGATGCCGAGCGCCAAGAGCAGCACGAGGATGGCGGCGCCGATCGCGATCGGCAGCCAGGGCACGCCGGCGTCGCCCACGCGTGCGGACACGCCGCTGGCGCCCTGCGTCTCGGCCGTGCCGTTGCCGGTGAGGGTTCGGCCCGAGCCGCCCTGCGCGCGCAGGCCCGTCAGATCCGTCGGCGCGATGCGCACCTGGGCCGTGGCGCGCAGATCCTGACTCGAGGCCGAGAGCTCGACCACGCCCTCGGCCTCCGCCGCCGTCGCC
>JAACVI010000443.1 GCA_009992505.1 Myxococcales bacterium | reverse complement strand
CGCGGCGTGGCGCGTCAGGTAGGGATCGGCCAGATGTCCGCGGGCGACGGCGACGAGATCGGCCCGACCCGCGAGCAGGATGGTGTTGATGCGGTCCTGATCCCAGATGGCGCCGACGGTCATGGTCGGGATGCCGACCTCGTTGCGGATGCGCTCGGCGAAGGGCGTCTGGTACGCGCGTCCGTAGACCGGCTGCGCGTCCGGCGTGGTCTGCCCGCTCGATACATCGACGACGTGGGCGCCGTGCGCTTTCAGCATGGTCGCGAGCGCCACCGCGTCTTCGATGTCGAAGCCGCCCGGCACCCAATCCGTCGCGCTGATGCGCACGCTCAAGGGCAAGTCGGGGTGCTTCTCGCGCACGGCGTCGAGCACCTCCAGCGGGAAGCGCGCACGGGCCGCGAGATCGCCGCCGTACTCGTCCGTGCGCCGATTCGTCAGCGGCGTGAGGAAGCTCGAGAGCAAGTAGCCGTGGGCCATGTGCAGCTCGACGAGGTCGAAGCCAGCGCGCACGGCGCGGCCCGCGGCGGTCACAAAGGCCTCGCGCACGCGCACCATGTCGTCGCGGGTCATCTCCTGCGGCGTCTGGTTCGTCGCCTTCCACGGCACGGCCGACGGCGCGATCAAAGGCCAACCCTGCTCCAGCGGCTCGTTGACGCCGAGCCAGGGCCGCTTGCACGCGCCCTTGCGACCCGCGTGTCCGAGCTGCACGCCGAACTTGGTCGACGACTGCGCGTGCACGAAGTCCACGATGCGCGCCCAGGCGGCGACGTGCCCGTCGTCGTACAGACCGGTGCAGCCGTCCGAGATGCGCCCCTGGGCGAGCACGTCGGTCATCTCCGCAATCAACAGCCCGGGGCCACCGATCGCGCGGCTGCCGTAGTGGACCAGGTGCCAGTCTCCGGGCACGCCGTCCTGAGCCGAGTACTGGCACATGGGCGAGACGACCACGCGGTTGTCGAGCCTGAGCCCACCGACGTCGAAGGGCGTGAACATGGCGGGGACGAGGGGCGCGTCCGACGCGTTTGGCAGCTCCCGTTCGCGCATGTAGTCGCGATCCAACGCTTCGATGTAGGCGGCGTCGCGCACTCGCATGTTGTCGCGCGTGATGCGCCGCGAGCGGCTGAGCAGGCTGAAGGCGAAGGCGGGCGTGGGCAGCTTCACGTGCCGACGCGTCTCCTCGAACCAGCGCTGGCTCTGGGCGGCGGCCTTCTGCGTGCGCCCGACGCGATCCTTGCCCACCTGCTCGTAGCGCGCGAGCGCCGCCGGGACGTCGGCTTCGGACTCGAGCGCGCGCACGAGATCGATGGCGTCCTCCATTGCCATCTTCGTGCCCGAGCCGACGGAGAAGTGTGCCGTGTGCGCGGCGTCTCCGAGCAGCGCGACGTTGCCGTGACTCCAGTGCTCGCAGCTGAGCGTGCGGAAGCGAATCCACTCGGAGTGGTTCGCCATCAAGGGCTGCCCGCCCAGGACCTGATGAAAGGCCTGCTCGAGGAAGCGGAGGTTCTCCTGCTCGGAGCGCGTGCCGAGCTTCAACGCCTCGAAGGTCTCGGCGTCCGTCTCGACGATGAACGTGCTCGTCTCTGGCTCGAACTGATAGGCGTGGCATTGCAGCACGCCCTCGGGCTGCTCGACGAAATCGAAGGTGAAGGCCTCGAAGCGCTGACGCGTCCCGAGCCACATGAAGTGGCACTCGCCCCACTCGATGCTGGGCACGAAGTGGTCATGGAAGCGTTCGCGCACGGCGCTGTTGATGCCGTCCGCAGCCACGATAAGGTCGGCGCCCGCGAGCGTGGCTGGATCGTCGATGGCATCCTCGTAGCGCAGCTCGACGCCGAGCTCCTCCGCACGGAAGCGCAGCTTCTCCAGCATGCGTCGGCGCGAGATGCCGCAGAAGCCGTGTCCGCCCGAGCGCACGACGTCGCCGC
>JAACVI010000442.1 GCA_009992505.1 Myxococcales bacterium | reverse complement strand
CCGACCTTCAGCGCGTGGGTCAAGACGACGATGTCTTCGTCGATCACCCCGACGGGCGACGTGAGGACCTCGAGCCGCTCTCCGGCCAGAGCGCCGGAGCGAAACGTCAGCTTCTCCGCCACCGGCGCCAGGGAGAGCGCCGGCAGGCCCGCTTCGACCAGGACGCGCGACGTGGCCTCGTCGCAGAAGTCCACGTAGGCCGGGTGATTCACGTGATCGAGTGGGTCCATCCACGTGTACCAGACGTCGAAGGCGAAGCGACGCTCGGGACCCGACGCCTGCCGCCACGCAGGCAGGGTCGCGGTCGTGCCGTCCTCGCGCTCGGGAAAGGCTGCGACCAGCTCGGGCCGCGCGCGCACGGGCTTGCGTTCGGGCCCGACGTGGACCCATTCCTGCGTGCCCGTGGCCACGGGCGCTGCCCCAAACGCCAGCCTGACCTCGCGCGTGCACAACGTGCCGCGACGCATGCGCCGGATCCAGGTCTGCGCCTCGAGATCCTCGCCGTAGGTCGCCTCCGCGTGATGCACGACGAGCATGGAGCGCACGACGAAGGCCGTGTCGCCCTCGCGGTAGCGCTGCGGCGGCCAGCCAGCGCGAGTCGAGCCCTCGAGCGCGACCTCCTGAAACGCACGCCACACATCGCCCGCGCGCGCCGCGTTGCGCGCGGAGAACGCCTGCCGCGGGATGCGCAGGGGAAACTCGTACAGGTCGGGGCTCATGGCCTCGCGGTGTACGCGTTGCCGCCCCATGCGTCCACAGCGGGACACGCTTCGAGGAACGCGAGCTAGCCGCGCGCGGGGCGACCGTCGATGCGGGTGCGGATCTCGCCCCTCACCAGATCCTTCACGCCATTCGACGCGAGGAAGTTCTGCGGGAAGTGCGAACCGGGGTTGCTGACGGCGTCGAGCTTCGCGAGCTGCGCCTCCGTGAGCGTCACTTCGCCCGCGCCGAGCACGTCCTCGATCTGCGCGACCTTGCGCGCGCCGACGATGGGAATGTAGCGGTAGCCCTGCGCCTTCACCCAGGCCACGGCGACCTTGGCCGAGGTCACGCAGAGCTCGTCGGCGACCTCGTCCACGGCGCGCGCGATGCACAAGGCCTGCTCGCTCGTGCGCCCGCGCGACTCGTTGCTGCCACGCCGCAGCGAGTCTCCGTCACCACCGGCGCGTGTGTATTTGCCCGTGAGCACGCCCGCACCGAGGGGCGCCCAGCCCACCACGCCGAGCCCGAAGTATTCGGCCATGGGCATCAGCTCGCGCTCCACCGTGCGCTCGAGCAGGCTGTACTCCACCTGCAATCCGACGAAGGGCGTCCAGCCGCGCAGCTCGGCCGCGACGTTGCTGGCCGAGACGATCCAGGCGGGCGTGTCGCTGACGCCGACGTAGAGCAGCTTGCCTGCGCGCACCAGATCGTCGAGACCGCGCATGGTCTCCTCGAAGGGCGTGTAGTCGTCCCAGGCGTGCACCCAGAGCAGGTCGATGTAGTCCGTGCCCAGGCGCTTCAGGCTCGCCTCGACGGAGCGGACCAAGTTCTTGCGCTGGTTGCCCGCGCTGTTGGGATCGGCGTGATCCATGGCCAGGGTGTACTTGGTCGCCAGCACCGTGCGATCGCGATCGCGGGCGGCAAGCCAGGAGCCGACGATCTGCTCCGTCTGGCCGCCGTGGTATTTGTTGGCCGTGTCGAGGAAGTTCCCGCCCGCCTCCGCGAAGGCGTCCAGCACCTGGTGGCTCGTGGTTTCGTCCGCTCCGAAGCCCCACTGGTCTCCGAAGCTCATGGTCCCGAGACAGATCTCCGAAACCCTCAAGCCCGACTTGCCCAACATCCGATAGCGCAGCGCCATGTGGCCTCCTTCTCGGCCGGAGACCCTGGGGCCTGGCGCCGGAGATCGCAAGAGTGGCGCCCGTCGTGCGTGCTACCGCGCGCCCAGAGCGAGG
>JAACVI010000441.1 GCA_009992505.1 Myxococcales bacterium | reverse complement strand
CGACATTCTACGCACACACCCCACACTCTCCATCTTATGCCAAGTGCCTTGAAAACACGTGGATACGCTGATGAGGGGATGACTCAGCTGTCCGGTCCCCTCCTGGACGCGATCGAAGCAGGCGCGATCAATCGGAGATTCATCCCATGACGGCGCCGAAGCGACCTCGCGGCAGGATGACTGCGGCCGAGCACGAAGCCTGGCTCAAGGAGACTGGGCAGTACGGCGCGATGGAGGAACGGAGACGTCTCCAGGAAGAGGAGCGCCTCAAACGCGAGGCGGAATACCGTCTCGCCGAAGCGCCGCTGGTCAACGAGCTGCGAGCAGCCGGCTTCCAGGTGCAGTCGGCATGGGATCTGGTCAACACGCCGGGCTCCTACCCGAAGGCCGTGCCCATTCTGCTCGCGCACCTCCCTCGTCCCTACCCAGCAGCGGTGCGGGAGGGCATCGCGCGAGCGTTGGCCGTCCGCGAGGCGAGCTGCGGATGGGACGTGCTAACGCGGCTCTACCGGGAAGAACACGAGGTTCGCGCGAAGGATGGGCTGGCCGTCGCAATCGCTGCCGCCGCCAACCACGAGCTCATCGGCGACGTGATCGCCCTCGCCCGAGACACGAGTCAGGGGCCCAGCCGCCTGCTCTTACTGGGTGCACTCGAGCGCTCTGCCGATCCCCGAGCCCGAACTGCGGTAATGGAACTCGGAACCGACCCCGAGCTTAAGAAAGAGATCCAGGTCATCCTTCGCCGCCTCAAGAAGCCCAAGCGCTGACTCGAGCCTTGCTACACGCTGTGGGGCACGCCTTGATACCGCCCATGGCGCACTACGCCGGCGCGACGCGCACCCTACGGACCCTGACCGAACGCGAGCAGAGAGCGCTGCTCAAGGTCACGGGCGAGCACCGAGCGGGCTATCGCGTTCATGTGCTGTACGACATGGCCCTCGGCACGGGCCTGCGGGAGCACGAGCTGCTGGCCCTCGACTGCAGGGAGGTGTTCGAGGACGACGGCCGGGCCAGGCGCAGGGTCTCGCTCGGTGTGTTCAAGCGCAGAGCCGGCGAGCCGGCGATTCGGGAGGTCGTCCTGCCCCACCTCGTCCGCGCCAAGCTCGACAAGCTGCGGGCCTGGAAGAAGGGCAAGGGTGGCCTTCTGCGCGGGAGATGTGAAGGGCGCGACGAAGCAGAAGCTGGCCGAGGCCATCAGTCATCTCGCCCAAGGCAGCGAGCCCGAGCCCCCCGATCCGCTCGCTTCAGGAGGCGGTGCTCTGGCAGACTGGACCTCGTGATCGAGCGCCGAAGTCGCTGGCTGCGGGTCTGGTCGGGGGTCATCCTCGGGTGGGCGCTCTTGGCGTGGGCGCCACCGGCGGCGGGCTTGGGCCGCCGGGCCTTCGAGTGGGATCCCCGAGCCCTCCCTCTGCTTGAGAGCTGCGGAGAGAGGTGCCCGCCGATTGTCAGCCGGCCCTTCTTCCAAACCACGAGCACCGACGCCGAGGGCAAGGCGCGAGAAGTCTACCGCGACGTGGCCGAAGGGATCGTCACGGTGGTCGAGCACATCGAGGATCGCACGCGGACCGCGACCTATGCGTACCTGTCCACCGGCGAGCTCACCTCCATCACCGCCGCCGCCGCCGCCGTCACGCCGATGCGCCACGATCTGCTCGGCCGCAGGCTCTCGCTCGACAGTGCCGACGCCGGGCCAACGCGCTTCACCCGCGTGGGAAACCTCACCTCCATCGTCAACGCCCGCGGCGTCTCGGTCGACGCGCGGATCCCGGCGCTCACCCAGCAGGTGGAGCTTCACAACGACGACCTCCACCGTCTCATCCGCGTGGGCACGTGGCAGTCCACGACGACCTTGGCGCCGGGCACGCCGCTCGAGGCGGCGACGACGCGCGTCTGGGACGGCACGACGCGCACCTGGACGCTGACGTCGCCGGAAGGCC
>JAACVI010000440.1 GCA_009992505.1 Myxococcales bacterium | reverse complement strand
ACGGCTGGCTCAGGAGCTTCTCCTGGATCTGCTGGCCCACGCCCGTGCTGCCCGTGAAGAGCACGCCGTCGACCTCGGGGTGCTCGATCAGGCGGTTGGCCTCACGGCCCGGCACCTGCACCATGTTGAAGACGCCGGGCGGGAAGCCCGCGGCGTCGATGCACTCGGCCATGATCTGACCGACGGCCGGGTTCTGACTCGAGGCCTTGAACACCACCGTGTTGCCCGTGGCGAGCGCCGGCACGATGTGGCCGTTGGGCAGATGCGCCGGGAAGTTGAAGGGGCCGATCACGGCCATCACGCCGCGTGGCAGGTAACGGATGCGACCCTTCACGCCCGCGGGCTGCGTCTCGGCGACGAGCTTCATGCCGTCTTCGAGCGTGATGTCGACCTTGCCGGCGACGGCCGCGGCTTCGCCTCGGGCCTCCCACAGCACCTTGCCCATCTCGCGGCTGATGGCCTGCCCGAGACGTTCTTGGTTCGCCTTGGCGGCGTCGCGGAAGCGCCTCAAGCAGGCGGCGCGCTCCTCGAAGGGCATGCGGCTCCAGCCGGGGAAGGCGCGTCGGGCGGCGGCGATGGCCTCGTCCACGGCGCTGGCGTTCCAGGGGAACTCGCCGATGACATCGCCCGGGTCACCGGGGTTGTCGCTGCGGATTGCGCCCGCGGGCGACTCGGGCATGCGAAACGCGCCGTCGATGTAATTCCCGCGGACTGTGAAGGGCAACCAGCTGAATTCGGTCATGGCTGCTTGCTAATCGCGCCCCTGGCCGTGGTCAATGGTCGTCTCGCGGCCCGCCAGGCACGCGGCTTGAGTAAGGTGGGACGCGCGCTATGCTCGCACCCGCAATGAATTGCACGGGGGAGCGAGGTTGGCCGATTACCGCCTTTGGCGCTGTGAACGCCCTGGGGCGGACCACTCGCGAGGTGATGGCCAAACTCGACGCAGGAGAGAGCGGCCTCGGCGCGCCTCCCTTCGACGTGCCCATCGAGACGTTCGCCGGCGCCGTGCCGGGTGAGCTGCCGCCGCTGCCGGCCGAGTACGCGCCCTGGGATTGCCGCCTCGCGCGCCTCGGGGCGCTGGCCTACGCCGACGTCGCGGAAGCCATGGAGGCAGCGGTCGCGCGCTGGGGCAAGCATCGCGTGGCCGTGCTCTTGGGCACGAGCACGGGCGGCCTCGAGGCCACGGAGTCGGCGCTGCTCGAGTGGACTCGTGAGGGCGAGCTGCCCGCCCGCTACGACTTCGAGCGGCAGCATGGCTTCGACGCACTCGGTGAATTGCTGGCGCTGATGGCGGGCGCCGAAGGTCCCGTCTACACGCTGAGCACGGCCTGCTCCTCGAGCGGCAAGGTGATGGGCGTCGCGGATCGCCTGCTGCGCGCCGGTGTGGTCGACGCCGTGCTCGCGGGTGGCTCCGACAGCCTCACGCGCATGACGCTGCAGGGCTTCTTCGGCCTGGGCGTGCTCTCGGCTCAGCGCTGTCGGCCCTTCGGCGCCGAGCGCGATGGCATCAACATCGGCGAGGGCGCCGCCTTCGTGTTGATCGAGCGCGACGGAGACTCGGAGCTGCGCCTCCTGGGCGTGGGCGAGTCCTGCGACGCCCACCACATGAGCTCGCCTCATCCCGAGGGCCGTGGCGCCGAGGAGGCCATGCGCCGGGCCATGGAGCTCGCGGGGCTCGAGCCCTCGCAGATCGACTGGGTCAACGCCCACGGCACGGCCACGCCCTTGAACGATCAGGCGGAGGGTAGGGCGCTCGCGCGCGTCTTCGGCAAGGGCGTCGCCATCACCTCCACCAAGGGCTTCACCGGACACATCCTCGGTGGCGCCGCGGCGGCCGAGGCGGCCTTCTGCCTGCACGCGCTGGGCTCCGGGCGCTTGCCCGCGAACCTGGGCGAGGGCGAGCTCGATCCGGCCTTCGCCCTCGACGTCGTGCGCGAGCC
>JAACVI010000176.1 GCA_009992505.1 Myxococcales bacterium | reverse complement strand
ACGGAGGCCGGCGCGACGGCGGGCTCGGGCTCCATGAGGTCGTCTTCGACGTCGAGCATCTCGAGCTCGTCCGCCTCGGGCTCCGGCTCGGACGCCTCGATCTCGGGCTCCGGTTCGGGCCCTGGCTCCACCACGGCGGTGGGCTCCGGCTCCGGCTCGGACGCCTCGATGATCAGGTCGTCATCGCCATCGTCCTCGTCGAGCATGATCGAGTCGAAGGCGTCGTCCGCGAAGGCGTCGATCTCGTCGTCCACCTCGTCACGGGAACCCATCTCGGTAGGGTCCTCGAGGGGCTCCTCGGCGGAGACGGTCAGCGCCCCGGCGTCGTCGAGCCCGATGAGCTTGGCCGAACGCTCGTACACCACGTCGAAGCCCACGGGCTTCTTCAGGTAGTCCTCGGCGCGCGTGCGCAGCTTCTTGTGCTGCTCGAAGATCTCTTCGGCGTTCCCATCACTCGAAAGAATGATCAGCGGGATGCTCTTGAGCTGGGCGTTCTTCTTGATCTTCTTGCAGACCAAGAAACCGTTCATCCCGGGCAACTCGATGGACAGGAGGATCAGGTCGGGCGGCGCGGCGCCCGCGCGTTCGAGACCGGCGGTCCCATCAGCGACGACCTCGACCTCGACACCCAGCGAGCCAAAGCCCGCCGAGAGCTCTGCCGCGAAATTCGAATCCGCCTCGAAAGCGAGAATCCGTTGCGCCATCTTGCTCCTTCGAATCCCGGTCCGGGGCTCGGTCCGAGAGGGATAAATCCGGAGTCGGAGGATATGTTCGACGCCCCTGAGGTGTCAACGCACAGCGGCGAAAGCGCTGTGTTTTCGCCCAGGTTGCCCGCGACTCGTGAACTCTTCGGACGCTCTGCCGCGCTCTCACGGCGCGCGAACTCCGAAGGCGGCCATTGCGAGGACCACTCTTCGGGGGAGGACCGCCCGGACGACTGCGGCTCTGAACAGGCTGCTGCCCTGGAGAGGACAGTCGAGCGCTCAGCGCGAGACGTGTGCCGAAGCGACCAGGTCGAGCAGCGAGGGCCGGGTGAGATCGCCCGTAAACACGTAGGTCAGGCCATGCTGCCGACGAATGGGCACGGTGTAGCCGTGCACGTCGCGGTAGTAAATCTCGTGTCCACGGGCGAGCACGTGCGCCGCTCCCGTGAGCAAGGCCGGAGGCGGAGAGTCGAGCACCACCATCGTGACCCTGCGACCGCCCGCCACGTAGTAGAGCGCGGCCGCGCGGCGATCGCGGAAGCTGGACAATCTCGCGCCCACCAGGTGCACGTCACCCCGGTCGAAGCGGGCCGGATGCACGGGAAACTGAACCTTGCCCTCGAAGTAGCGAGCGACGGATTCCTGTTTCGCCTCGGGCACATCCGAGGGCAGCGAGCTTGCGTGCAAGCGCACCACGTCTTCGAGCAACGAAGCGCCGCCCAGAGAGCCACCGAGCCCGGCTGCGTCCACGCCCGTGCCGGACGCGCCGCTCAATCCGATGGCGCTGCCACCGAAGAGCAACAGAGCCGCGGCCGCGGCCGCCACGATCGACACTCGCGAGAAGCGCCCGCGCCTCGAGCCATCGCCCTTCGCGAAGGGCGACCAGATGCGAATCAGCGCCCCGGACGTGGAGCCTTCGCTCTTGGCCTCGGCCTGGTCCAAGTCGAGCAGCACCCGTTGCCTCAAGGAGGCCGGAGCCGGCACGTCGCCGAGTGCTTCCACCACTCGGTCGCGGAACGCCACCTCGAAGGCCAGACGCTCCTGGCACTCGGCGCAGCCGTCGAGATGCTCCTCGAAGTCGAGCTGGGACGCAGGCTCGAGCTCGCCGTCCAGATACGCGCCGACGTGTCGACGAACCATGGCGCAGCGGCTCATGACTGCGCCACCTTCTGGCGACGGTAATCCTCGAGGGAGACGGCGGCTGAAGGTGCCGCCCCCTCCACCTCGGGTTCCGCTTCGACCAGCCCGAACTCCACGGCCTGCACCATCAGATGCTTCTGGAGCGCCTTGCGCGCCCTGTGCAGTCCGCTCATCACCGTGCCCACGGGGCAGCCCAGCACGACCGCGATCTCCTTGTAGGCGAGGCCTTCCATGTCCGAGAGCTGAATCATCAGACGCTGTTGGGGCGCGAGCTTCTCCATGGCGGCCAGGATCTCGCCGGCGAGGAGCCGACGATCGGCCTCGGATTCCGCGTGGGTCAGACCGCGCATCGCCGCGCGGCTCATCACGCCTTCGCCCACAGGACCAGCCAGCACGCCCTCGAAGACGGCCCGCTCGCGCGCCTTGCGACGATGGCGGTTGATGAAGGTGTTGGTCACGATGCGCAGCAGCCAGGCGCGTGCGTTGGTCCCCGCCTCGAAGCCATCCCAGAAGCGATAGGCTTTGAGCATGGACTCCTGGACCAGATCCTCGGCGTCGCTGGGGCGCCGGGTCAGGCGCAGGGCCGCGGCGTAGAGGGAATCGAGATGAGGCAGGGCTTCGCGCTCGAAATCTCTGCGGGTACGGGCGGCCTGGGTGAGCCTCGCGGATTCTGAAAGCGGTTGTTTCATGGGCTCGCTGCGTCCTTATCATCCGCTCAACGCCGCACCCAGGCACTTGATTCCAGCTCGGCCGAAAGATCCCGGCCCAGGCGCGCGTCTACTTCTCGTCGCTCTCGTCCCCAGGTGGGGGCGAATGGTGACGGCGCGAGAGGCGCCCCTCGAGCTCCTCGATGCGCCCGCCCATGCGTGAAACCTCGGCCTGCAGCTGTTGCACGTGGGTGAGGGCCGTCTGGAGCAAGGAACGCAGGCCCTCGTCCGCCATGCGCGGAATGCGAGACCAGGCCGCATCCTGGTGGGCCGCCGTCTCGGGCGCGGCGGTCGGCTCCTCCGGCGCGGCCTTCGGCTCCAGAGGTTCGTCCGTCGCCGTCGCGGCGTCCGCCGACTCGTCGCCCTCGCGACGCGTCACGAGCTTGCCCACGGGCCCACGCTGGATCGACTCGAGCAGCCGCTCCCGACCCTCTCGCATGCGGCTCGCGCCCTGCTGGATGAAGTCTCGGAGGCTTCGGATCGAGCGCGCTTCGCCGCCCTTCTTCTCCTCCTCGTAGATGATCTGAGCCAAGGTGACGTTGGTCAGATCTTCCTTGGTGCGGTTGTCGATGATGCGCACGTCACCGGAGCCACGCACGAAGTGCGCGATCTCCTGCAGCGTGACGTAGCGGCTGTCCTGGGTGTCGTAGAGCTTGCGGTTCGCGTAGCGCTTGATGATGCGCGGCTTCCCCTCGTGCGACGAATGCTCTGCGCCCAACTGGTCAGCGGTGGTCACGGCCTTCGACTATGCCGCTACAACGCGACGCGTCAAGCACCGTGGAGCGCGCTTGACCGAGTTCGGCCGAGGGCACTGGCCGCCGGCCCCGCCCGGAGGCAGGATGGAGTCGTGATGACGCCCGATCAGCGCGCGCTCCAGCTCGCCCAACGTGTACGCGCGCTGCCGGAGATCACGATGCGGGCGCGCTGGGCGCGGGAGCAGCTCGAACGCATGCCCGCGCGGGAGACGCTCGACGTGCTGCGCTCGGCCCGTGATTGCGCCGTGGGCCGCTGCCCGGCCTTCCCCGAGGCCTGGCTCGCCATCGGCCTCGCGCTCTCGGAGCCCGCCGGGGAGGCGCTGAGGCAGAGGCTGCTGGAGAACGCCCGCGCCGAGGGCGCGCTCGAGCTCGAGGCCCTGCTGGGCCAGGCCAATCCCGTGGACGACCCAAGGGCCGCGAAGCTCCCGGACTTCGGTCGAGGTCGCCCACCGACTTTGGGCGAGCGCAAGTCGCTGGCACGCACGCGTGATCGTGAGCTGCTGAGCCGGGTGCTGCGCGACCCCCACCCCGACGTCATGCACATCCTGCTCGACAACCCGCGCCTGACGGAGGTCGACGTCCTGCGCGCGGCCTCGGCCCGGCCCGTGGCGGGCGAGGTCCTGCGCGAGATCTTCCTGTCCGCACGCTGGATCATCCGCGCCAGCGTCCAGGCCGCCCTGGTGCTCAACCCAGACTGTCCACGCGACGTGGCGCTCTTCCTGGTTCCGCAGCTCTCGCGCGGGGACGCCCGACGTGCCCTCGACGTCGCGGGGCTCGATGCCATGGTGATCTCCTCCTGCCGCAGCGTCGTGCGCGGGGGCATGAGACACTAGTAGGAGAGTCCGGACCAAGGATGCGAAAGGTGGCGGGCGCGCGATGGAAGGCGCGGGGCGGGACGGCAGGAGCGGCCGTCAGTGCTTGTCGACGACCTCGGCCTCGCTGACCTCGGCCTCCTTCACGCTGCGCGCGGAGGACTCCTTCTCGACCCGACGCTCGGAAGGCGTCACGTCGATGTCGTCGTCCGTACTCAAGCCACGCTTGAGGTTACGCACGGCCTTACCGATGCCCTCGCCGATCTGAGGCAAGCGACTCGCCCCGAAGATCAGGAGAACGATGACGAGAATGACGAGCAGTTCGCCCATTCCGAGAGTCGGCACGAGACACCTCCGGCCGCGATCAAAAGCAGCGCCCGTGGACCCTAGTACCGGCCCCGGATGGCCGCAACCGGGCACGACACGGGGATGGCGAATCCTCGTTCGGGACGCCCGCACCTCGCAAGCCTGCTAGCATCCCGCATGCCTTCTGTCTGGCTCCGAAAAGGTCACGTCCAACCCGTCTGGGCCGGCCATCCCTGGATCTTCGCCCAAGCCGTCGACCACCTCGAGGGCGCGCCGGCGCCCGGCGACGCGGTGACGGTCCGCGATCCCAAAGGCCAACCCCTCGGACGCGGCTTCTGGTCTCCCAAGAGCGCCATCGTCGTGCGCGTGCTGAGCCGCGACCCCGAGGATCCCCTCGACGCCAACTTCTTCCGCAAGAAGCTCGAGCGCGCGCGTGATTGGCGCACGGAGCTGCTCGGCCTGCCGGGCGAGGCGACCGACGGCTACCGCCTCTGCCACGCCGAGGGCGACGGCCTGCCCGGGCTCGTGGTCGACATGCACGGCGACACGGCCATCGTGCAGCTCTCGACTCTGGGCCTGAAGCTGCGTGAGGACCTCATCTTCGCGGAGGTGATGCGCGTCACGGGCGCCTCCTCGGTGATCGAGGCGCGCAGCGGCTCCCAGAAGTTGGAGGGCTTCGAGGTGGAGCCGCGGGTGGTGCGCGGCGCCGAGCGCACGGAGACGGTCTTCCGCGAGCGCGGCATGCAGCTCTCCGTCCCCGTCGAGCTGACGCAGAAGACGGGCTACTACTTCGATCAACGCGAGAACCGCGCGCTCGTGGAGCGCATGGCGCGCGGTCGACGTGTGCTCGACGCCTTCTGTTACCTCGGAGGCTTCGGCTTGGCGGCAGCGCGCGGCGGCGCGGAGAGCGTGCTCAGCCTCGACAGCTCCGCGCCCGCTCTGGCCAACGCGGCGGGTCTGGCGCTGAAGAACGGCCAGGCCGATCGCATCCGCTACCAGTGCGAGGACACCCGCTCGGCCCTGCCCGAGCTGGCCAGACGCCACGAGCTCTTCGATCTGGTCGTGCTCGATCCGCCCAAGCTCGCGCCCTCGGGACGCCATCTGGACGCGGGGCGTCGCGCCTATCGCCGCGTCAACGCCAACGCGCTCCGGCTGGTCGAGCCGGGCGGCCTGCTCTTCACCTGCTCCTGCTCGGGCGTGATGCGCGTGGAGGATTGGCTGCGAACGCTGGCGATGGCCGCTCGCGACGCCGACCGCGAGCTCACGCTGCTCGGAGTCTACGGCGCGGGCGAAGACCATCCCGTGCCCGCGGCCTTCCCCGAGGGCCGCTACCTCAAGTGCGCCCTGGCGCGCGTGCAAGCATGAGCGGAGGCGAGTCCGGACGAGACGCGGCACGCCCCGCGCCCCTGGTCGAGCTGAGCGACGCGCGCCTGTCGAAGGTCGAGGTCCTGGTCAGCGACGTGGACGACACGCTGACCCGACACGGCAAGCTCGAGCGCGAGGCCTACGACGCCCTATGGGCGCTGCGCGACGCGGGCGTGGCGATGGTGTTGATCACCGGCCGGCCTCTGGGCTGGGCCGAGGTGATGGCGCGCCAATGGCCGGTGGAGCTGGCCATCGGCGAGAACGGCGCGGGCTTCATCGGTGTGGACTCGGAGGGAGTGTTCCGCGGCTACTGGGACTCCGAAGCGGAGCGCGAGCACAAGCGTGCGGCGCTCGCGACGCTGCGTGAGGAGGTCGCGCGCGCGCTGCCCGACGCGCGCATCACGGACGACGACGAGGCGCGGCGCTGTGACCTCGCCTGGGACGTGGCGGAGCTCACCGTGATGGCGCCGGAGACGCTGCGCGAGCTCGAGCGCATGGTGCTCGAAGCGGGCATGCGCTTCGTGGTCTCGTCGGTGCATGCGCACGCCATCCCCGGCGACTGGGACAAGGCGCGCGGCGCCCAGCGCGCGATCCAGCGGCGGCTCGGCATCGACCCCTTGGGGGAGCGCGGATGCTTCATCGGCGACAGCCCCAACGACGCCGCGGCCTTCGCCGGATTCGACCTCAGCGTGGGCGTGGCCAACGTCGAGGACCACCTGCCTGCGCTGGCCATCGCGCCCGGCTTCATCACGCGCGAGGACCGTGGACGCGGCTTCGCCGAGCTCGCCCAACGCGTGATCCGGTCGCGTCGTGGTTGACGCTGGCGGCGACCCCAGCTAGCCCCCTGCCGTGGCCGCCAAGAGTCCTCAGCGCGACAAGCGCCTACCCACCACCCTCGTGCTCGCCGCGTCGAGCACCATGGTCTGCGTGGGCGTGATCGCGCTGCTCTGGAACACGGCACCGCCCACGTCCGACGCGCGCGCGACGGGTGCGCCCGACGCGGTGGCCGTGCGTACCGAGACGCCGGAGGACACGGCCGAGAGCTTCCTCGACGCCTGGCGCAAGCGCGACCACGCCGTGGCCAAGCAGCTCAGCGTGGGGCCCGCGCTCGAGGCGGTGGTGGCGCGCGAGCGCGGAGACGAGAGCCTGGACCCGGAGACGCGCTCGATCGTGAAGGTCTGGAACGACATGGCACGCGACCGACTCGAATTCGTGCCCGACGAGACCGCGAACCTCGACGACGGAAAGCTGATGCTCGCGGGCCAGGCGCAGGGAGAGTTCCTGGGTCGTCCCTACGAACGACGCATTCGCTTCGTGCTCTCGCACGAGGCGGGCGGCTACCGCATCTACGACATGGAGCTCGGTCCACGCATCGGCGAGGGCTACGACGCGGGCCCACCGCCCGGCGAGATGCCCCAGCGTGGCCAGGACATCCCGTGAGCGAGGACGAGACGCTGAGCGAAGGCTCACGCGCGCACTACCGCGACGCCGCGCAATACGATCGCACCTACGCGCGTCGCCATGAGGACATCGACTTCTACGCCGAGTTCGCCGCCGAGTGCGGCGCTCCCGTGCTGGAGCTCGGCGTGGGCAGCGGACGCGTGGCCCTGGCCATGGCCGAGCGTGGCCTCGAGGTGGTGGGTGTCGACCTGATGCCCAGCATGCTCGAGCGCGCCAAGCAGCGGTTGGCGAAGGCGCCCAAGGCCGTGCGCGAACGCGTGACCTTGGTGCGGGCCGATCTGCGACGCGTGCGGTTGAACCGACGCTTCGGGCTCGTGGTCGCGCCCTTCAACGTCTTCATGCACCTCTACACGCGCAAGGATATCGAGCGCGCGCTCTCGACCGTGAAGGCGCACCTCAGGCCTCGAGGTCACTTCGTCTTCGACGTGCTCATGCCCACCCCGCACGATCTCGCGCGCGATCCCGAGCACGTCTACAAGCTCGGCAGCTTCACGCGAGCCAAGGACGGACGCCGCTACCGCTACCGCGAGAACTTCCGCTACGACGCCGTGCGCCAGGTGCAGTTGGTGACCATGGCCTGGGTCGCGGACGGACACGACGGCGCGCCCGAGTCGAGCCTGCTCGCGCAGCGGCAGTTCTTCCCCGCGGAGCTCGAGGCCCTGCTGCACTACAACGGCTTCACGATCGAACGCCATGAGGGCAGCTTCGATGGGGAGCCGTTGAGCGACGACAGTGAGTCGCAGGTCGTGGTGGCGCGCGCGAGCGGCCGGGGGCGAGGCAAGCCCAGCCGCAGCGCACGCTGAGGCAAGGGCACGGAAACGCCGGGAGGCGCAAGCGCTCAGCGCGGTAGGGCCGCGAGCGCCTCGTCGATCATCGGCTGATGCTGCGCCGGATCGGCCCAGCGCGCCTGGCCCTCCGCGGGAAGCCGATCGATGGGATCGAAGTAGAGGAAGCTCTTGCCGGGCTTGACCGAAGGCGCGGTGTACACGCTGATGCCCGTGACTCGGTCGTAGCTCTCGTAGGAGTGAACGAAGCGCTTGCCACCCCCGGCGGGCGCGTCGACGACGAAGGTCGGCGTGTTGTAGCCGGCCAGACTGCCGCGCACGTGCTTCTCGATGTCGGCGGCCTGGGCCACGGTCGTACGCAGCTCTTCCGTCCCCTTCACCAGATCGTGCTGATAGACGTAGTAGGGATGCACGTTCACCCAGCTCAGGCGGCGGGCGAGCAGGATCATGGTGTCGATGCTGTCGTTGACGCCACGCTGCAGCACGGACTGATTTCGGATCATCACGCCCTGGGAGACCAGACGCGCGACGGCGCGCTGGGTGATCTGGGTGATCTCGTTGGGGTGGTTGAAGTGGGTGTGGAGCACCACGTCCTTCTCCATGCGTCGCCCGCGCTCCACCACGCCCACCACGGCCGACACCCAAGCGTCGTCGCTGAGCAGCTTCTGAGGCAGCACGGCTGGGCCCTTGGTCGCGAAGCGCAGCCGGCGGATGTGCGGGATGTCGAGCAGCGTCTCGCCGATCAGGCGCACGTGATCCGGGCGCAGGTTGTAGGCGTCGCCGCCGCTGATCACGATGTCCTCGAGCTCGGGACGCGAGGCGATGTACTCGAAGACTCGATCCCAGCGGCTGGGGCGAGCCTTCAGGCTGACCTTCTCGACGGCGTCCTGATCCGGTCCGACGGCGTAGGAGCGAGTGCAGAAGCGGCAGTACACGGGGCAGGTGTCGAGCGTGAGGAAGAGGGCCTTGTCCGGGTAGCGATGGGTCAAACCCGGCACGGGCGCGTCGTCCTGCTCGCCCAGAGAGTCGAAGGTGAGCTTGGGGTGATCCGGCAAGCGCGTGGAGCCGAGGGGAATGAACTGGCGCCGGATCGGATCGTGAAGCGGATCGTCCCAATCGATCAGGCTGAGCAGATAGGGCGAGACGCGCACGGCCATGGGCGCGATGCGGAAGCCCTCCTCCGCATCCCTCGCGAAGTCCTCGTGCACGAGGCCCGCCATCACCGAGAGCAAGGTCTCGACCTTGGTGATGGTGTGCTTCATCTGCCAGCGATGATCGAGGAACTCGGGCTCGGTCACCTTGGCGAAGGCCGGGATCTTCCGCCAGAAGTCGCCATCGAGCAGATCGCGATGCGCCAGGGTCGAGGGATCCACGGGCGGCCGCTGCCGTCCGCCGAGGGGCTCTTTCGTGCCGTTTTTGTTCACTTCTGCCATCGACGCCTCCGCGCG
>JAACVI010000439.1 GCA_009992505.1 Myxococcales bacterium | reverse complement strand
CGACGAAGCGAGCGCCTGCACGGAGCCGCCCGGCTGCCGGGTTGAATCTCAGTAGTGCCAGGGGAAGCGCGCGTAGTCCTGCGGGCGCTTCTCGAGGAAGGCGTCGCGGCCCTCCTTAGCCTCTTCCGTGCCGTAGGCGAGGCGCGTGGCTTCCCCGGCGAAGAGCTGCTGACCGACCAGGCCGTCGTCCGGCAGGTTGAAGCCGTACTTCAGCATACGCATGGCCGTCGGGCTCTTGCTGTTGATGAGCTTCGCCCACTCGAGCGCGCGCGTTTCGAGCTCCGCGTGGGGCACGGCGGCGTTGGCCATGCCCATCGATACCGCCTCCTCGGCCGTGTAGTTCAAGCCGAGGAAGAAGATCTCCCGTGCGCGCTTCTGACCCACCTGGCGCGCGAGCAGCGCCGAGCCGTAGCCGCTGTCGAAGCTCGCGACGTCGGGATCGGTCTGCTTGAAGAGCGCGTGCTCCTGGCTGGCCAACGTCAGGTCGCAGACCACGTGCAGCGAGTGCCCTCCGCCCACGGCCCAGCCGGGCACGACGGCGATGACGATCTTGGGCATGAAGCGGATCAGGCGCTGCACCTCGAGGATGTGCAGTCGGCCCAGACGCGCCGGGTCGACCTCGCCTTCGCTGCCTTCGTATTTGTAGCCGTCCTTGCCGCGGATGCGCTGGTCGCCACCGGAGCAGAAGGCCCAACCGCCGTCCTTGGGCGCAGGTCCGTTACCCGTGATCAAGACACAGCCGACGTCGCTCCACATGCGCGCGTGGTCGAGCGCGCGATAGAGCTCGTCCACGGTCTTCGGGCGGAAGGCGTTGCGCACCTCGGGTCGATCGAAGGCGATGCGCACGCAGCCGGTTTCCTTGGCACGGTGGTAGGTGATGTCCGTGAAGTCGAAGCCCTCGACGTCAGTCCAGGCTTCGGGGTCGAAGATCTCGGAGACCATGGTCGTTCCTTTCGTGTCGGCGCGCCGGGCGCCAGGAGGCAGGAGTCCTCGGGCAGATTCAGCCCAGGGCGCTCGCGTAGAAGGCGTGGAGGTCGGCCGAGAGCTTCAGCCTCGAGGGTGGATGCAGGTACATCATATGACCCGCCTCGTAGTAGGCCTCGCTGATGTTGGCGCGGATGTGCGCCTCGCCGCCCAGGTGGCTCGCCGTGTGCTCGGAGTTCAAGAAGGGCGTCGCGAGATCGTAGTAGCCGTTGCCGAAGAAGACCTTCAGGTGCGGGTGACTGAGCATCACGCGCCGCAGATCCGCCGTGGTGTTGACGTAGCCCATGCGCCCCTCGACGGGCCAGCTCCAGGACTCGTTCACGGCCAGGCTGATGATCTCGTAGCGCCGATCCTCCACGTAGCCGAGCTCGTGACGCAGGTAGTGATTCATGGCCGAGGCGTAGGGTCCGAGCGGCCCGGTGAACGCGGGATCATCGCCCATGGAGTCGCCGACTCCGTCGCCCTCGACGGCGGTGTAGCGGCTGTCGAGGCGTCCCATGGAGAGGCCCCGATCACGCAGCACCTCGCGACAGACGCGACCCAGATCGAGGCGCAGGTGGGCGCGGTCGACCCAGCGCTCGCTCAGCCCGGTGAAGCGCGCGAGCCCTTCGATCACCCGCTTGCGTTCGGCGGCGCCGACGCGTGAGCCGCGCAACAGCGCCGTGGCGTAGGGCCCAATGGCGAACTCACGCGCCTCGGCCAGCAAGGGCAGCAGCTTGGGCGCCTTCTTGCCCAGCACGCCGTGATAGTGGGCCGCCGCCGCGTAGCTCGGCAGCGTGAGGATGTGCGGGAGATCGTTGCCCGCCTCGAACATCAGAGACTGAAAATCGAGCGCGGCCGAGAGCAACACGATGCCGTTGGGCGCCATGCCTTGATCGGCGAGCTGAGCGGCGAGGCCCGCCGCGCGCGTCGTGCCGTAGCTCTCGCCCGCGAGGAAGCGCGGTGAGTTCCAGCGC
>JAACVI010000438.1 GCA_009992505.1 Myxococcales bacterium | reverse complement strand
GGCCGCTGGTCACGATCGAGCGCATCTCCATCCACGGCAACAGCAAGACCCGCGACAGCGTGATCCGGCGTGAGATCCGCATCATGGAGGGTCAGCTCTACAATCAGACCGCGGTCGAGGAGTCCAAGGCGCGCATCACGGCGCTGGGCTACTTCGAGAGCGTGAACGTCTCCGAGGAAGACGGCTCGGCGGACGATCGCCTGGTGCTGAACTTCGAGGTGGCCGAGCGCGCCACCGGTACGTTCCAGGTCGGCGCGGGCTTCTCGTCCATCGAGAGCTTCATCCTGACCGCCCAGGTCCAGCAGCAGAACCTCTTCGGCAACGGCCAGTCGTTGGCGTTGCAGCTGCAGCTCTCCGGTATCCGCCAGCTGATCACGCTGCAGTTCACCGAGCCCTACTTCCTGGGCACGGAGTGGTCCTCGTCGGTCGATGTCTTCAAGACCATCCGCCAGTTCCAGAGCTTCAACCGCGACTCCACGGGCGGCGGGCTCACCTTCGGACACCCACTCCTGGACGAGCGTCTGCGCTTGGCCGCCGGCTACCGGGCCGAGTTCGTCAAGGTCTCGGCGCTCACGGGCGGCGCCTTCACAGGCTCCGGCAGCGGCACCCAGCTGGTCCCCGATTTGCCGCTGGCGAACCTGCGACAGAGCGGCCTGACGAGCTCTCTGCAAGTCTCGCTGACCTGGGATTCGCGCGACAACCGCCTGTTCCCGACCTCAGGCATCTACGCCTCCTACTCCTTCGAGCTGGCGGATCGCTTCCTCGGTTCGGACAATGTCTTCGTGCGCCAGAGCGCCTTCGCGCGCTTCTACCACCGAGTCTGGGGTCCCTTCGTGTTCAAGCTGAACACGCAACTCGGGCTCATCACGACGCGTGATGGCGCAGGCGTGCCGATCTCCGAGCGCTACTTCCTCGGCGGCATCTTCAACGTGCGCGGCTACGGGCTCTACACCCTCGGCCCGCGTCCGGCCCTCTCCTCCGCGGCGGATCCGAACCAGGGCGTGCCGACCAACGGCTTCGCCATCGGCGGTAACCTCGAGGCCTACTACCAGGCCGAGCTCGAGTTCACGATCCTCGAATCCGTCGGCATCCGCGGCGTCGTCTTCACGGATGGCGGCAACGTCTGGAACCTCGAGAACAACTTCTGCCAGGCCGGACGACCCGCGGGCGTCGACGCGGGCGGCGATCCGTGCGGCTTCACCCCCCACATCTACACCAGCTGGGGCTTCGGTCTGCGCTGGTTCTCTCCCCTCGGACCGCTACGCTTCGAATGGGGCGTTCCCTTCACCCGACGCTCGTTCGATCGCAAGATTCGCTTCGAGTTCACCATCGGCAACTCCTTCTGATCCCCTCCCTGTTGAATGCTCGCCCTGGTTCGCCCGTCTTGACCGATGTTCGCCCAACGGCTAGCTAGCTTCCCTTCCCGAAAGGACTCCTCGATGAGCCTCAAGCGCCACGCGGTGACCCTGCTCGCCGCGCTCCTCCTCGCCGCCTACGCCCCGCACACCTACGCCCAGGTGCGCATCGCTGTGGTCGATCTACAGCGCGCCATGAGCGAGACCGAGGACGGTCGCCGCGCCAAGAACCAGCTCAAGCGGCTGTTCAAGCGCCGTCAGCAGACCCTGGACGCGCAGCAGGAGTCGCTGAAGAAGATGAAGGAGGACATCGAGAAGCAGAAGAACGTCCTCTCGCGCGACGCCCTGCAGCACCGACTCGAGGAGTACCAGAAGGCCTTCGTCGAGCTTCAGTCCACCTACGTCGAGTACCAGCGAGAGCTCGCGCAGAAGGAGGGCCAGCTGACGCAGGAGATCCTCGAGCGCATGCAAGAGATCTTGCGGCACATCGGTCAGGCCGAAGGCTTCACGCTGATCATGGAGTCCAACGAGGGCGGCGTGGTCTGGGTGCCGAGCAACCTCGACCTCACGGATCGCGTGATCCAAGAGTACAACTCGCAGCGACGCGGCGCCGCACACGACGCCGACGACGACAGCGGCGGCATGGCCGCGACCAAGAACAAACGGCGCTGACGTCGTGAGGGGCTGCTTCGGCGGCCCCTTTCGCGTTCTGAGGGGCTGCTTCGGCGGCCCCTTTCGCGTTCTGCTCTCAGGCTTCCCCGACGCGAGGCCGCGAGGCGCACGTTCTGGCAGCGCGAGGTCGCGTGCGGATCGTGCCCAAGCGTGCCGTCAGCTCGGCTCGAGCCTGGCTCGTGGCCTCACTCGATCATCAGAGTGCGGCGCAGCTCCTGACGCCGGGCGCGCTCCTCCGGGCTCAGCTGGCCGACCCGCGCCTCGAGCCCCTGAAGCTCCCGGTCGAGCAGCACGAACTCGGCGGACTTCAGCTTGGTCGTGCCGGGATCGCGAAAATAGGGCCAAGTCTCGAGGTAGACGAGGAAGCGT
>JAACVI010000437.1 GCA_009992505.1 Myxococcales bacterium | reverse complement strand
AGTACGGGGATCAGGTCGCGCTGCAGCTCGTGGGCGACGCCGTGTACATCAACCGCCGCCTGCTGCGCACGGATCTCTCGACCTGGGATCGCGCGCGCTTCCTGCGCAGCTTCTTCGGCCGCATCGGCATGGCGGAGATCGCCTTCGACGAGGTGATGGACGCCGGCGTCATGCGCGAATTCGCGCAGGCGTTGCGCGACGTGGTGATGAACAACGTCGCCGAGGCGGACAAGGCCCTCTCGGGTCAACGCGGGATCCGCCTTCGGGCCATCGAAGCCGAGGCCGGCGTGGCGGGCACGGTCGGTCAGGTGCCGGACCGTCTGCGCGTGCTGCGAGCCTACGGACTCGTGGTGGCCACGCTCCGTGAGCTGCTGACTCGCCTCGGGGAAGATCGCCCGGCGCCGCTGGTGCCGATCCGGCGCGCCATGCAGGAGTTCGTGCGTCTGCCCGATCGCACGCGCTCGTTGCAGCTCGGCTTGTTGAGCCTCGAGCAATATCGGGACGAGCTCGCCGGCCGCCTCGGACGCATCGCGCTGATCGTCGCGCTGATGGCGGAGCGACTCGGCCTCAACTCCTCGGATCGTCGCGACATGGCGGTTGCCGCGGCGCTCTCGGGGGTCGGTCGCATGCGCCACCCCAAGCTGCTGACGGCCACGCCGGAGCAGTGCGCGCGCCACGACGTCTACCTCGACGGAGTTCGTCGCCTCCTGCCCTCGTCGGGACGCGGGCGCGCCACCGCCCTGCGCATCCTGGCCGCCGTCGAGCAGGGCTCCGCCGAGAGTCGTCGCGGCGGGCATCCCCTCACGCGCATGATCGCCGTCGCCGACACCTACGACCTGTGGACGACGCGTGCGCCCCACGGGCCGGGATTACGCCCCGACGCCGCCCTGAATCGGCTGATGGAGTCTTCCGACCTCGATCGCGCCGTGTCCCGTCTGTTGATCGCCACCCTCGGCCTCTATCCCGTGGGCAGCAGCGTGCGCTTGAGCAGCGGCGAGACCGCCATCGTCATGGACATCACGGACGATCCACGTCACGTCACGCGACCTCGCGTCATGATCGTCGCCGACGCGCAGGGCATGCCCATGGAGCATCGCATGGTCGACCTCGCGGACGTCGGCCTCGAGATCGTGGGCACGGTGGACGCCACCGAGGTCGACCTCAACGTCGGGCACTTCCTCTTCGCCTGAGGCTGCGTGCGCTCTTCAGAGTTCGGCGGCCATCCGCGCGAGCTTGGCCACGGTGTTCATGTTGCGCGCCGTGCCGTTCTTCGCGGCGGGGATGCGCAGCTTCGACTTCGCCATGCCGGCGCTGTAGTGGACGTAGATCTCGCGCGTGCCGAGGCGCATCTGCTCGTCCTTCACGCCCACGGCGTGCTCGAGGGCGTCCGCGCGTGGCGCCTGGTCCAGGAAGATGGCGACCGTGCGGTTGGGCGCGCGCTCGGCGAAGGGGTTGGCCTCGAGCACGGAGGTCATCTCCGCGGCGGTCCGCACGATCACACCGACGGGCTTGTCCGCGTACGCGAGCAGGCGCGCTTCGAGCTCGGCCTTCACGCTCGCCGCGGAGTCACTGCTCGCGAAGACGACGTTGCCGCTGGCGATGTAGGTCCGCACGGCGTCGAAGCCGGCGTCCGAGCACATCGCCCGGAGCCCGACCATGGGCAGCTTGCCCGCCCCTCCGACGTTCACGGCGCGCAGCAGGGCAACGTAGTGATGCATGCAGGCCGTGTAGCATCGGCGCGCTCCGTCGTCATGACCGAGCCGTCGCCCTCAACGCAGGAGCGCAGGCCGTGCGGCTAGGGCAAGGCGTCCGCGCAGGGTTCGAAGACGAGGAAGTGAGCTTCCAGGAACGGCACGGACAGGCCACCTGCGTTCGCCCAGGCGATGCCCACGTGCTGCTCGTTCGAGGTGAATCCGCCGCCGAAGAGGGCGAGGTCAGGGCCATGCGCGCGTCGGGGTAGCGCGCCGTGAGGAAGGGGATGATCTCGCCGAGGCCACCCGCCTCGGGGTTCAGGCAGTCCGGGCACTCTTCGGCCAGGGGTGTGTCGCGGAAGCCGAAGGCGCCGATCACCAGATCCTGGAAGCAGCTCTTCAGCCACATGTTGCTCATGGTCGGCCCGGAGTCGTCGATCAGATAGAGCGCTGGATCCCCGACGGTCTGAAAGGCCGTCGCGACCTGGTCGAAGTTGCCGATGGCGCCGAAGCTGCCCGCGCTCTCGCCCGCGACCACCACCTTCTGCGCGCCGCCGTAGGTCGCGACCACGCGCTCCAGGAACTGGCGTGTGTTGGCGAAGCCCAGGTGCTGGTTCGGCTGATCCCAGCCCGGTTGGTGGTAGCCGTTCCGCGTGTTGCCGAGGTGCAGGTCGCCAGAGCAGTAGGGGATGTAGACGTAGCTCCAGTCGCCGAAGGGGTTGGCCGTGGGGTCGCGCGAGAAGAGGCTGTCCTCGTGTCCTCGGACGTTGGGCAAGAGCTTGCTCTCGGTGAAGCCGTCCGGGTTGGCGACGCCGATGCAGGAGACGGGATCGAAGCAGAGGTTCCCGCCCTCGAAGAAGATCAGCACGTTCTCGGAGTCGGGGTTGTCGTTCACGCCGATGCCAAAGGGCGAGCCGTCCATGCAGTGGCTGTCGGGCAAGGGCACCCAGGTCCAACTCAGGGGAGCGGCGTCGATGGCCTCGCCCAGAGCGAAGTCTGGCACCGGCGGCGTGGGGATCGGGGGCGTGCCCGTGTCCGCGGGGCCGACGTCGGTCGTCGCGTCCATGGGGCCGTCCGCGCCGGCGTCC
>JAACVI010000431.1 GCA_009992505.1 Myxococcales bacterium | reverse complement strand
CCCAAGTCGTCGAGGCGCCCCGCTCGCAAGGCGCGAGGAGCGAGCATACCGGGGGTATGTGAGCGACGAGCAACGAAGAGCGGGGATGGATCGGCACAGGAAGGCCAGTTTATTTCCCGCCGGACGCTTACTCGTAGACTTCGGGCCGAGCGGGGCCGAGCGCAGGTCGAGGCCGTCCGCCGCCCGTCTCAGTACCGTCTGACCCAACCTATGGACGCCAGGTCCAGGTCGAGATCGTTGCTGCGCGTGTAGTGGACGTAGCTCATGCTGATGGCGTCGCCGACTTCCACCGAGTTCAGGAAGAAGGTGAGGCGCCAGGCGACCTCGTGGGCCCAGAAGGTGCTCAGGTCCGAGTCGCTCGTCAGCGGCAGCTCCGGGTCGAAGCCGGACGGAACGGCCTCGCGGTAGAAGGTGATGCCGTCTTGATGGTGCAGCCGGTAGCTGGTGCCGGCGAGGATGTGCTGCCCGATGTACTGGGAGACTCGGAGCTCGCCTGTGTGCGCTTCGAGCCCCAGGTCATCGCGGTAGTAGCGGTAGCGCAGCTCGAAGGTTGTGCGTGACGGCTCGATCATCTGCAGCAGGCGCGCGCCGAGGGCGTGGCGCGTGCGCGTGCGCGGAAAGACCTCAGGGGCGCGATGGATGTCGTCGATCACGGGCGTGGAGTTCCACGTCGTCTGCAGTGTGCCGTGCTGATGCGTGATGCCGTAGGTCGCGGCGAAGAGGGTCGTGGGCGAGAGGATCTGCGAAAAGGAGGTGTTGACGGTGTAGGTCTGGCGTCGCGCGAAGCCAGGGTCGAAGCCGCTGGGTGTGAGCGGATCGAAGAAGTCGAAGATCGCGCCTCCGCTGACGCCGAGGGTCGCGTTGTCGTCGGCCAGATCGCGCGTGTAGCCGAGGTTGAAGAAGCCCGACGCGAGCGGCTCCTCGTGGTGGTAGCCCTCGGTGAAGCTGACGTGATCGTCGGGGGTCGCGTCCCACGCGGAGGTGATCTCGATCGTGCCCGCTTCGTTTTCGCGCGAGGCGTGAGAGATGGCGTCGAGCGCGTCCGCGGAAGCGCTCGAGACGACGTCCAGGGCGAGGCTCACCTCATGGGTGGCGTGCTTGTGGCGCAGGCGGAAGCTGCCCATGGGCTGGAAGACGCGCAGGCGCTCGCGTCCTGGTCCGCCGGTCCGGCTGGCTTGCGATTGAATGCCGTGGCCGCGCTGCTCCATGTAGGCCACGCGCGTGCGCAGCTCTTCGAGCGTCCACGGGTCACCGCCGTCGGCGCCGTCCTCGCCGTCCTCGTCGGCCCCGACGGCCAGCGGCGTGGCGAGCGCGAGCGCGAGCAGCGCGACAAGGGCCCACAGCCTCGCCTCCATGCGCCGGCGGGTCTCAGTTGCCGCAGCCACAACCACCCCCGGCGGAGGATCCGTCTCCGCCTCCGGCGCCCTCGCGCGCGCCATGCAGCTTGCGCAGGGAGCGCTCTTCGAGAGGGTCGCGCGCCAGCTGCATGGTGGGATCCGCGAGCGCACCTCGCTGGTAGGCGGGTACGACCGCACAGCCCGCCACCGGCACCACGCTGGAGAGCACGAGAAGACGGAACAGGGCTGAGCGCATGGCGGGGATGGAGCCAGTATGCGCCGCCGCCGCAGGCGTTACGTGGTCGGAGCGGTCACGGTCGCGCGAGCCTGCTACGCTCGCCCGATGCCGTCGGCGTCGCGCTGCGTCCGCGGTGACGTGCCAGCACGCCAGCATGCCGCGCGATGCGTGTTCGGGTGCGTTTGGGCCGCTGTCGGGCAGGTTCATCGACCCGAAGGGCCGGGGAGCTCGGCTGGGTTGCCGTTCGTCGAGCATGCGGAGCGCTCCGTGGTACCCTCGCTCGATGCGGTCGCCGACCATCCGCTGTAGCATCAACCAAGAGGAGAGGGGCAAACGATATGGAAAATCGACCATCGGCCGCACGCGCGCGCTTCAACCGAAGGCGCTGCACGATAGCGCTTCTCTGTCTGCCCCTCGCGGCTTGCGACTGCGGCGGTGCAGCGAACCCGGCGATGGACGGCAGCGTCGACGCCTCGCCCGACGGCAGCGCGACGGAGGGTGGCACGGTTGATGGCGCGACGCTGGATGGCGCCAGCCCGGACGGCTCGGTCGACGGCGCGGCGGACGGCTCCACCACCTCGGACGGAGGGTCTCCCGAGGAAGCGCTCGCTCGCATGGTCCAGCTCTGTCACGACTGGGGTGACGTGGTATGCAGGGCGCAGCAGGACTGCTGCATGGCCGACGAACGCATGGACGCCAGCGAGGCGGCCTGCCAGATGCGTTACTACGTCGGCTGCGACTACCTGCTCATGGGCGCGGCCTGGATCGATGGCCGCATCCACTTCGATGTCGCCGCCACTGAAGCCGATCTGGACGCGACGCGCGCGCTGGCCGCAGCCTGCGACCCCGACGCCCGCAGTGAATCGACCAAGAACGTCTCCGGGACCCTCGCCGCCGGCGCTGACTGCACGCCCGTCGATGCCTACCTCGGGCCGGGCCACGACGCCTCGGCGCTCTTGGCGTGTGATCCCGGGCTCTACTGCAAGCTGACCATGGAGGCTGGCGCGCTCCACGGCGTGTGCACCAACCTCGAGGGCCTCGGAAATGCCTGCACGGGCTCGAACGACTGCGTGCGGACTTTGACGTGTGGCGCCTCGTCGACATGCGAAGAACCGGCCGCCGACGGCGCACTGTGCGCTTTCGGACGCGACTGCGCCGGGGGCTACTGCGACCACCACGCATGCACGTCCACGCCGCATCCGGACCTGTGCAACGACTGACCCGGCGTCGCTGACTCGGTGCGCATGAGCCCGTGCGGCGAAGGCTGGCGGGGAGGAGGTGTGGCCCTACGGGGTGAGCACGACCTTGCCCACGTTCTTGCCGGACTCGAGGTAGGTGTGCGCGGCGGCGGCCTCGGCGAAGGAGAAGACGCGATCGATGTGGGGTTTG
>JAACVI010000430.1 GCA_009992505.1 Myxococcales bacterium | reverse complement strand
GCTACGCGGAGCGCTTCGAGGCTTTGTACGCGGAGCCGCGCGAGCAGGTGGCGGGGCCGGCGGCCTCATGAGTCTGCGGTCCGTCCTGAGTCGACGCCTCGACGAGGCGCAGCGGCCCGTGGGTCAGACGCCCAGTGATGTGGTCGCGCGTGACGGACACGTGCGGCTCTTGCGCTATCGCGAGGGCGCGAGGCCGCGACGATTCAAGACGCCCGTGCTGCTCGTGCCCTCGCTGATCAATCGACACTATGTGCTCGATCTCCTGCCCCAACGCAGCTTGATCGAGTTCCTGGTCCAGGCCGGCCACGACGTCTTCTTGATCGACTGGGGCGAGCCGCCGGCTGAAGCGCGCTTCCTCGATCTCGACGCCATCGCGGGGCGCATCATCTCCCGCGCTGTGCGCGAGGCGCGTCGGCTGAGCGGTGCCGACTCCGTTCATCTGCTCGGCTATTGCATGGGCGGTACGCTCACGGCGATCCACGCGGCGGCCTTCCCGGAGGGCATCGCGAGCTTGACCGCCTTGGCCGCGCCCGTGGCTTTCGACGACGCGGGCCTGCTCGGGCGCTTCACGCGTACGCGCTCCTTCGACGTTCACAGCCTGGTGGCCGCCTTCGGCAACGTGCCCTGGCCTCTGCTCCAGCTCTCCTTCCACATGCTGCGGCCGACGCTCAGCCTGGCCAAGGGCGCGCACCTGCTCGATCGCTTCTGGGAGGACGCGTCCCTCGACGGCTTCTTCGCCCTGGAGCGCTGGAGCAACGACAACGTGGCCCTGCCCGGCGCCTTCTACATCGACTACATCGAGCGGCTCTACCGCGGCGATGAGCTGATGCGCGGCACGCTCACCCTCGAGGGTCGGCCCGTGCGCATGGAGGCGCTCGAGATGCCCCTGCTCGTGCTCACCTTCCAGGGTGACGCCATCGTGCCCGAGGCCTGCGCGAAGCCGCTCTACGAGCGCGCCGCATCCGCCGACAAGACCCTGCACAGTCTGGCTGGTGGTCACGTGGGCGCCGTCGTGTCGCGCTCCGCGAGTCGCGGCCTCTGGCCCGTCCTGAGCGAGTTCTGGGCCACGCGTGATGGCGCCGTCGTGTCCACGTCGGCCGACGCTCGTGCTGCTCACGATCACGTCGACGGACGGACGTAGGCCCGCAATCCCGCGTCGACGCGAGACCCGCTACAGTGAGACGTCATGCGTCCTCGCCCAAACCCGAAGCGCACGCCACGCGCCGCCATGCTCTTGGCAGGCGCGCTCGCGCTGCTCGTCGTGTTGCCCTTGGCGGCGTCGCCCCTCGCGCACGGTCAGCCCGAGGCGCCAGCCCTAAGCACGGTCGGGATACGCTTCCTCGTCGCTCGGCAGGGAGACGCGCCCATCGCGGACGGAGCGTGGCTGAGCGAGCGCGCCGACGTGGCCAACCGCATCTACGCACCCGCCGGAGTCTCCTTTCGCGTGATGCGCGCGGACGCGCTGGAGCCGGGGCACGAGCACATCGTCACGCGCCAGGATCGCAACGTGCTGGGATCGCAGGTCGCGCCCGACGTGATCAACGTCTTCGTGGTGGCGTCATTGGCCGACGTCGACGTCGAGGGACGCGCGCTGAGGGGCGTGCATTGGCGCTCGCGTCTGGCGCCCAGCGGCCACTACGTGATCCTCAGCCGCATCTGCGGTCCCACGGTGCTGGCCCACGAGCTCGGACACTTCTACGGCAACGGCCACAGCCTCACGCCCGGCAACATCATGAGTTACGACCGCGGCGGCGTGGAGCAGCCCTTCTTCGACGTCGCGCAGATCAGACGCATCCGCAGCTTCGCGCGCCGCTTCCAGCGCACGCGCGAGCTCGTGCCCGTGGCGAGTCCGCGCTAGCCAGCTTCGGGAGATGGGCCACAGCGGTTTGGGTCGCGACGCCCGCCTTCGGTCAACCCCCTTGCGCC
>JAACVI010000429.1 GCA_009992505.1 Myxococcales bacterium | reverse complement strand
GCCTGGGCGGCCACGCGAAAGACCTCCCGCGCCCGCTCCAGACGCCCGCGCTCGAACTCCACCAGGCCGAGGTTCACGCGAACGAGATCGGCGTCGGGTGATTGCATGGCGTGCAGCTCGCGCACGGCGTCGCGGTAGTGATGCGCGGCGTCCCGGAGACGCCCCGCCCGTCGCGCCGTGTCTCCGAGCGTGTTCCTGGCCACCACCACCGCGTGGGAGGAGCCCGCCGCCATGGCCAGATCCATGCCTTCGTGGATCAGGGCCTCGGCCTCCGCGAGCGCGCCGCGCCGACGCACACAATCTCCCAGGCCGAGGGTGGAGCGAGCCCGCCACGCCAGGTCGCCCGCCGCCGCGAAGTTCGCGATGGCCGCGCGATAACCGCTCTCGGCGTCCGCGAGCCGACCATCGAGCTTCGCGCATTCCGCGACGCCATGATGACAGCGCGCCAGGCGATGGGGATCGTTCGACGCGGACGCCAGCGCGAGCGCCTCCTGGAAATACGCGTGTCCCTCGCGCGTGCCCCCGCGCATCTGCGTCACCATGCCGCGGACGCGCATCAAGTCGCAGCGCAGAGTCGGCGCATAGGATCCGGCATCGGCTCCGTCCAAGGTGGAGAGTCGCCGCATGGCCGGCTCGAGCATGCCGAGCATGCCGAGCGCCTCCGCCGCCAGCACCGTACCCCTGGCGCGCATGGGACCATGCGCGGCTTCCCCCAGCTCTTCGAGCAAGCGATCGCGACGATCGAGGGCCGCGTGACCGGGCTCGAATCGACAGGCGCGGAAGTGTTCGTTGGCGGCGGCGTACAGCGCGACCGACGCCAGCTCCGTCTGTCCCGCGGCCTCCCGGTGATGGGCGATGCGCTCCGGGACCGAGTCGGCATCGGGGAGCGCGGAGAGCGCCGCGGCGATGGCGGCGTGGGCTTCGGGCGCGCGCCCCGCTGACTCCGCCGACTCGACGAGCACGTCACGCAGCAGCCGATGGGCGAACGCCCAGCCTTCGGGGCGAGCCCGAACCAGGCCGCGGCTGAGCATCCCGGTCGCCACGTCGCCGGGTGGACCGAGCCCCAGCTCGGCGAGGGCGGCACGCCAGTCCGCGTCGCGGAATTCGTCGCCCAGCAGGCCCGCCAACTCGGCCGTGCGACGTACGCGCACGCGCTCTTCCTCTGGATAGGCCGACCACAACCAACCGAGGCGCTCACGCCAACGCTCGATGGCGCTCTCCGGGAACTCGATCTGGCCTTCGCCCGCGAGCACGAAACCCGACGGACTCGGCGAGAGGCGACCCGACTCGCCCAGGGCGGCGACGAGCTGATGCGCGAACAACGGGTTGCCGGCGGATTGGCTGGCCAGACGCCGCGCGAGGGAATCCTCGAGGCCGAGGTGTCGCGCGAGCAGCGCCCGACAGGACACATCCGGCAGCGCCTCGAGGTGCACATGCTGTGCGCGCTCCGCGAGCGTGGCGACCAGCGCGGATTCGTCCGGACGGCCCGCGAGCGCGGCGTCGTCGAACGCGGCCACGATCAGCAGCGGCAGGTTCGATGCCTTGACGGAGCGCGAGAGGTGCTGAACCAGGCGCAGGGACTCGGCGCCGAATTCCACGTCGTCCAGGGCCAGGATCACGGGCCGCGTGCGCGCGAGACGGCTCAAGAGGCGCCCCCAGGTCGCGTAACGCTCCTCGGGTCGAAGGGGGCTCATCACGCCCGCGTCGACGTGCTCCCAGGGGCCCTCGAAGAGCGCACCGAAGTCGAGGGTGTCGTCCTCCGGGAGGCTAGCCGCGAGCAGCGAGAGCCGTGCGGCGGCGCGCGCGGGCGCTCCCGGATCGTCGCCGCCAGCGATCAGGCGTCTGAGAGCGTGGACCAGCCCCATGCCCGCCCCGGGCGTGGATCCGTGGTTCGCCCGTGACGTGTGCGCGAGCGCGTGCTCGCCCGCCAACTCCACGAGCCAGTGCAGAAG
>JAACVI010000428.1 GCA_009992505.1 Myxococcales bacterium | reverse complement strand
CGCGGATGCCTCGCGCTGCGACCTCACGGCACATCGCTGCGTCGCCTGCCTCACGTCCATCGATTGCCGCGACTCGACGCCGGCGTGCGTGGCGGGGAGCTGCGCGAGTTGCCTGGGACACGATTGCACTCCGCAGGAGGCCACGCGGCAGCACTCGTATTTGGTGTGCCTGGCTGTATCTGCATTCGATCAGCACGAGCCCGGCGTCGACTCCGACGGACTCGACGCCCTTCAGATGCGCTTCTGCAGTGGACGCTCCGACCTCATGGCGCCGTCGAGGACCAACGGTCCCCTGCTGACCTCCTTGCGCTCGGGTCGCATGACTATCTCCGGCGCGGATTGGATGCGCTGCGCCAATCTCCTCGAACATCCCGAGAACTTCGAGGATTGCATGAAGCTGCGGTCCGGCGTACCCCAAGTCGACCTCGGCGACGCCTGTTACGACTCTCGCGAGTGCGTCGATGGCTTCTGCGACACCAGCGCTTGCCCCGGCAGCTGCGTCCCGCGACCCACCTTGGGTGAGCCCTGCGTCGCGCATCCGTGCGCTGCGCCCTACGTCTGCACGGCGGGTCTGTGTGCGGCTGTGGGAACCATCGACCAGCCCTGTAACTCTGGTACCTGCGCAGCGACGCTGGTCTGCGATTCGACGGGCCATTGCGTCGCCCCCCTGGGCGATGGCGAGCCCTGCTCCCGCGATGCCCAGTGTGCTCGGCCCGCGATCTGCGACGGCACAGGTCATTGTGGTACGGGTTCCGTCGGAACCGCATGCAGTGAAGACCTGCAATGTGCGAGCGGGCTCGTCTGCCGCACGATGCAGTGCCGGGCCCCGAGCGCCCTGGGTGGCCCCTGCGCGGCCTCATCCGGCACGGAGCACCCTGCCTGCACCAGTGGCCTGAAGTGCGTCAGCGGCACCTGCGCGACGCCGCGTGCCACGGCCGAGAGCTGCGCCATCGACACCGAGTGCGCCTATGGCAACCGCTGCGTCGCCGGCGCGTGTCGCACGATCCAGGGCCCTTCGGACGCTTGCGACGCGACGCATCCTTGCGCCCTTGGCCTCGCTTGCGTCGAGGGCATCTGTGCCACTGCTCCCGATATCGGCGAAGCCTGTTCTGAAACCGGAAGCTGTCTGCGCGGGACGTGCACCACCGGAGTGTGTCGCAATCAGGGCACGGGCGACGCATGTACGCGCCTCGTCTCTGGCTCGGAGTATGGCGACAGTTGCGGCGATCTGGCGAGCTGCACCGACAGCTTGCAATGCTCACCTGAGGTCGATGTCGGCGCGAGCTGCGGCGGGGCAATGTCGGGCTGCCGGGCACCTGCGTATTGCGACGGTGCCGTCTGCGTCGCGGACTGTGCACCGTCCCCCTGACCAAACACGTCCCGCTCTTGCGGTCGCCGAGGGCCGAGCGGCCTTGCGCCGAGTGCGCGCATGCGCCAGGCTCGGGGTCGGCAATGGGGGACGCGTGAATGAGGGGAAACTCAGTTCACGTCCCTCCGATAAGGTCCCACCGGTCCATCTACGGAGGTTGTCAAGAATGCGCATGCGCACGTTTCACTTCACTTGTTCGCCCCAGCGTTCATCCCAGCTGCGTTCATCCCAGCTGCGTTCATCCCAGCCGCGCTGGTCAAGGTGCCTCAGCCCACTTTGGCTGACGGCTGTGCTCTCGACGCTGGCGCTCTTCGCTGGCGCGTGCGGTGGTGGCGGTAGCGCCTGCCCCGAGGGCTTCATCGCCAGCGAGGGGGCGTGCGTGGCGACTCCGGACGGTGGCAGCGATGGCGCCGTGCTCGATGGCGCGACGGACGGTGGCAGCGATGGCGCCGTGCTCGATGGCGCGACGGACGGTGGCAGCGATGGCTGCACGACGACGACCTACTACGCCGACACGGACAGCGACGGCTTCGGCGACCCCGCTGCGAGCATGGAGGCGTGCTCCGCACCTGCGGGCCATGTCAGTGA
>JAACVI010000175.1 GCA_009992505.1 Myxococcales bacterium | reverse complement strand
CCCATCCTCGAGGTCGCGGACGTGGACGCCGCGGTCGAAGCCGCCAATTCGGGTCGCTTCGGTCTCACGGCCAGCGTCTGGACGCGCAAAGTGGCGCTCGGCGAACAGATCGCACGCCGCCTGCGCGCAGGTGTGGTGGTCGTGAACGATCACGGCTTCTCCGGCGCCGTGCCCGCGCTTCCCTGGAGCGGCGTCGGCGAGTCGGGCTACGGCGTGACCAACTCCTCCCACGCCCTGGATCTGCTCACGCGCCCCTGGGCGCTCGTGATCTCCTCTCCGCGCAAGAAGAGCGAGCTCTGGTGGCATCCCTACACGCCCGGTCTCCTGGCCGTCGCCAAGGCCCTGGTGGCGCTGCGCGGGGGTGCGGGCCTGATGGCCAAGCCCCGCGCCGTCGGCCAGCTCCTCGGCGGCATGATCAAGCGGAACCGACTCGAAGCGCCCGTTCAGGGCAAAGAGTAGCGCTCCCGTCGCACGACCACGCGCCGCGTCCGGCCGCCACGGCGGATCGAGAGCACGGCGTCCTCGCCCTCGGGGCCACGCAGGGCGGAGCGCGCCTGGGCGCTGTACTGCGCGGGCTGTCCATCCACCGAGACCAGCTCGTCCTGCACCCTGAGGCCCGCCTGAGCCGCGAGAGAGCCCGGCAGGACGGCCGTGATACGCACATGGCCCGACTGGGTCTCCACCGTGACGGCGACCCCCGTTCGTAGCTCGGCGACTTGGTCCTCGGGGCGCTCTTCCGCCGTGCCCGAAAGCACGATGTGCACGCCCGGCGTGGTCTGACTCGCGTACAGCGTCACGCTCTCGGCCTGCTCGCCTTGTCCGTAGCTCGGGTGCGTGGCGCTCACGTGATACGTATCAGGAGCGATTCCGGTGAGTCGAAAGTGGCCCTCGGCGTCGCTCACCACGCCCGGCCTGACCTCGTCGTTCAGGGCCAGGCTGGCGCCGGCCACGGGCTCGCCGTGGGCATCGACCACGTCACCCTCGAGGTTCGCGCCAGGGGCCAGGCGGAGCACGCCCAGATCGGTCCTCAGAGCCGATCCCGGACGAGGTTCGAGATCCCCGGTGCGCTCCAGGGGGAGAAAGCCGTCCGCCTCGATGGTCACGGTGAATTCACCCGCGGGCACGTCTCGCATCACGTAGCTGCCCGCAGTGGACCCGAGCTGGGCCGGGAAACGGTCGTCGCCGTGGGTCAGAGTCACCCGCGCGCTCGACACCACGCTGTCGTCGAAGTCCGAGTGCACGCTGAGCCGGACCTCACCCGCCTCGGCGAGTCGGATGTCGAGGCCGTCGGGCGGGACTTCGTCCAGCTCGATCTCACGCGACACGCGGCCAGCGCCGCTCGCCGTCACGCGCCAGGGCGGCGCAGGCAGGCCCCGGAAACGAAAGCTGCCGTCGCCATCGCTGAAGGCGATCTGGGTGCTCGGCGCCTGGTAGCGCAGCGACGAGCATTGGAGCTGCACACCCGCGACCGGGAAGCCTGCTTCGTCGAGCGTGCGACCGTCGAGCTCGATGAAGGCGTCCTCCAGCGTGAGCGTGACCGCGATCTCTCCTTCGGGCGGTGCGTCCACGCGCTCCCGATGCTCGGGCAAGCCGGGAGCGGCGGCGGTCAGGCTGGCCGCGCCCAGGACGTGGGCGAACTCGAAGCGGCCGTCCCGTCCGCTCATCTCCATGCGGGGCAGGGGCTCGCGCTCCGCGCGCAGCAGGATCGGGACACCGGCCGCCGGGAAGCCCCGAGAGTCGACGACGCGACCGACGATCAGGCTGCCATCGGGCAAGACGAGGATCTGCTCCGCCAAGGACTGGCCAGGGCGCAGCCGAAGCGTGGCGCTGACGCCCGGAGCGTGCTCCGGGTGGGTGGCGAGCAGGACCGTGGTCCCTGGTGGCACGCCCTCGATGCGGAAGTGGCCCTCGGCATCCGTGAGGGCGCTCGGTCCGCCCGACGCGAGCCAGGGGAGGGCGCCCTGGCCGGATGACGCGGCGGCAGGTGGAGAACCCGGTGGCGGGGCGAGGGTCGGCGTGACCGGGACCCTGGGCACGGGACCCGAGGTGGTGCCCAGGCTCGCGCTGTTGGCAGCGACCACGAAGGCCGCAGGGGGCGCCGTGGGGGAGCCCAGCACGCTCTGACCCGCGACTCCCCCCGTCGCCACAGCCTCGACGTGGGCCCCCGCCACGGGGTGATCCAGGCTGTCGTAGACGACGCCCGAGATTGTCGCCGCGGGTGTGAGACGCAAGGTGAGGGGCGGTCCGGGGGTGACCTCCCTGGCCACCTCGGGCACGAACCCCGACGCGCTCACGCTGAGACTCTGGGATCTCGGGAGCAGGCCCTCGAAGCGGAAGCGGCCAGCGGCGTCGCTTCGGGTGGTGCGAGGCGCCAGGGCCAGGGAGTCGGCCGAGATGCGGAGCTCCGCGCCTGCGATGGCCTCGCCCCCGACGGCGCTGACGACGCGTCCCGACAAGGTGGCGCCTTCGTCCAAGCGCAGCGCGAGAAAGACGCGTCCACCGGAGTCCAACCAGATCCCCTCACGCGGCTCGGCCACGCGGGAGCCTCGCTGCGCGCTGACGCCGTAGATGCCCGTCGGCACGTCGTCGAAGCGAAACCCCCCGTCTGCGCCAGCTTGGACGACGCGCGCGGGCCACACGCCCGAGCCCGCCAACGTGACCAGCGCGCCCTCGACCTCGCCCGTCTGCGCCACGATCTGTCCCGCGATGACGCCTGGGCGCTCCACCACTACGGCATCGGCTCGGGGGAGGGGGCCACCGTTGGTGCCTGCGTCGACGACCGCTACGCCGGCGTCGAATGTGCGCGTGCCCGGATCCGTCGCTCCGGGCACGGCGCCACCAGCGAAGGTCTCGACGCGCTGGCACGAGGGCGAGAACGCGAAGCCCAAGGCGAGCAGACCCACCAACGCGGCGGCTCCCCTCGACGGCAACTCGTGCCCCGGTCTGCGAACGCGCGGATCCACGGCGCTAGTAGAACCCATCGCGGGGCGAAACGCATTCCCCGCGCGCACGGCATTCCCACGGGCTGCGCACACCAGCGGGTGTTCTGCGCACTCACGACTTGCTCTCGACGATGGGGGATGCTAGTTGCTGCGACCCCCGACCCGCGGGCGACCTGAGGAAGAACGATGGCATACGAATGCGAGCTCTGCGGGAAGACCCGCCTCAAGGCCCACAAGGTGAGCCACTCCAACGTCAAGACCCGTAAGTGGCAGCAGCCCAACCTGCAGTCCGTGCGCGCCGTGATCGGCGGGCAGGTCAAGCGCGTCAAGGCCTGCACCCGCTGCATCCGTTCGGGCAAGGTCATCAAAGCGGCCTAGTTCCGCCCGTGCTCTCCCGTCCTCCTGGCACCGATCCCTCGGGCATCGTGCTGCGCTTCCCCGTGGCGCCGGAGCAGGCGGGGCAGCGTCTGGACAGATTTATCCAGGGTCGCATCCCTCGGCTCTCGCGCACGCGCGCCAAGGCCATCGTGCAGTCGTGCGCGTATCGCTGGGATGGCCGCCGCCGCCGCGGCTCCGAGCGCGTGCGAGCCGGTGAGATCGTCGTGCTCGTGCGCCCGCCCATGGACGAACCGGAGGCACCCGACCACTTCGACGTCCTGTACGAGGACGACGTGGTCTTGGTCGTCGACAAGCCCCCCGGTCTGGCGGTGCACCCGACGGCCACCTACCACAAGCACACGCTCTGGTGGCTGCTGCGCGAGCGCTATGGCGAACCGACGCCTCAGCTGGCCCACCGTCTCGATCGCGACACCAGCGGTGCCCTGGTCTGCGGGCGCACGCCGGAGGCGGAGCGGAGCCTGAAGCGTGCCTTCGAGGATCGCCGGGTCGACAAGCGCTACACCGCCATCGTGCGGGGCGAGATGCCCGAGGACGCAGGCGTCATGGACGCTTCGATGGCGCCGGCCCGCGAGGGCCTGCACGTGCTGATGGAGGTGCGCGCGGACGGCCTCGACGCGCTGACGGAGTACCGCGTGCTCGAACGCGCCCATGGACGCACGCTCGTCTCGCTCCATCCGCGCACGGGACGGCAGCATCAGCTCCGCGTGCACCTGGCCGCGCTGGGCTACCCGATCGTGGGCGACAAGCTGTATGGGCCCGAGGGATCGGCGCCCTTCGAGGAGTACATCGCCGCGGGCATGGAGATCTCGCGCGATCTGCTGGAGCGCCTGGGTCACCGTCGGCAGGCGCTGCATGCGGCGTGGATTCGCTTTCCCCACCCCGAGACGGGGGCCCCGGTCGAGGTCGAGAGCCCTCTGCCCGCGGATATGCGCCTGCTCTGGGCGCGCTCCGATTGACCCGGCCGGCTTCGAGGATAGATTGCGGACGATGCTGCCGCGACCCGCTTGCTCCTCGCTGATGTCGTCGAAGCCATGGCTTCGCGCCGTTGGTCCGTTGTTCGCGCTTTTCGCCCTCTCGGCCTGTGGAGGTGGGCCGCCCCCCACGCCCATGGGCGCGCCCTTCGCCGCCGACGATCGACGCCTCTTCGACGATGGCGTCGACTTCGTGGCGGATCCCGAGGCCCTCGAGGGCCGCTGGCGTCAGGAGTGGTCCGACGATCTCCAAGGCCGCATCGGTGCCGCCGATGTGGTGGCGAATGTGACCGTGACCACGCTTCGCACGGACGAGGATCCGTCCCGGCGCACCACCTATCGCCTGATCGTCAGCATGGGTCATGCACTCCTCGGCAGGCTCCCGAGCGAGGAGCTGACCCTGACCAGCACCGAGGACGAGGCTGGATTCCGCACGGTCGCGGGCAACGATCATCGCCTGCTTCAGCAGCCTTTCGTGGCCTTCTTGAAGTGGGAGCGGGCGACGCCGGAGGCGACCCCGATTCCGCATTTCCACCTCTCCCCGGCGACCGATCCCGTCTCGCAGCGGGTCGCGTACCTGCTCGAGCGCCGCCGCGGCGTGGAGCGCGAGCACGGTCGCGTGATCGTCCACCAGAACTGAGCTCCCGGAGCGCCGCTCCGCTTCAGCTCGACTTCTTGCCCTTCACCACCCTGGCCGCGGCCTCTTTGCGGCTGCGGTGCGGTGGTCCCGAGGGCACGGTCGGTTCGCCCTCCAAGGGGCCGAGGGCGCTCACGCCTCCGACTCGCGTGGGGATGGGGCTGAAGTGGCTGTAGGCCGCCTCGGGACCGAGGGCCTCGGCGATCAGGTTCTGCCCGTAGCCCGCGGCGGGTTCGCTGGGCAGGTCGAGCACGTAGTCCTCGAGGGCGCGCAGGTCGGCTTCGATCTCGTCGGCCCAGAGCTCCTTCATGAAGCGGGCGAGACGCGTGCGCCGGTAGTGCGGGCACTCGCGGTGCAGATAGCGCAAGAGCTCGTCGCGGAAGGCCAGGGCGGTGGGGTAGCGGTCGCGGCGGTCACGGCGCATGGCCGCGTCGATGATGCGGGCGAGATCCTCGGGCACGTCGGGCCGGACGTCCCGAACCGCCGTGGGGGCGGCGTCGCGTACGGTGTAGATGAGGTCGACCTCCGTGCGCGCCTTGAAGGGCGCCTGGCCGGTGCACAGCTCGTACAGCACGCTGCCCGCGCTGAAGACGTCCGAGCGGCGGTCGAGCTTGCGACCGAAGGCCTGCTCGGGCGACATGTACTTGACCTTGCCCTTGATCACGCCGGTGCGCGTCTGGACGCGCATCAGGCGCGCCTTGGCGATGCCGAAGTCGATCAGCTTCACGTGCCCGTCATAGGCGATGAGGATGTTCGAGGGGCTGAAGTCGCGGTGCACGATGCCCAGGGGTGAGCCCTGATCGCTCGCCTCGTGCGCGTGGTGCAGGCCATCGAGGGCGCTCGCCATCACGTAGGCGGCGTCGGGAAAGTCGAGTTCGGCGCCGTCGCGGCGTGCGTTGCGCAGACTCGAGCGCAGATCTTTGCCGTCGATGTACTCCATGGCCACGAGCACGGCGCCGTCCACCTGCGCGAGCTCATACACCTCGGCGATGTTCGGGTGATGCAGGTGGCTGACGAGCTTGTACTCGTCGGTCAGCATGGTGACGAAGGCCGAGTCCTCGGCGTATTGCGGCAGCAGCTTCTTGACGGCGACGTCGCGCTGGAAGCCCTCGGCATCGAAGGTGAAGCCGCGAAAGATCTCCGCCATGCCTCCGAATGCGATGCGCTCCGTGAGGTGATAGCGCCCCACCCGTGACGTGCGTCGTGACTTCACTCTGCCCTAGGGTGCCCGAGCCCGGTCGAGTCGAGCAAGGACGGAAGCTCTCTCGGAGGCGCGCGCAGGTCGCCAAGCGCCTTCGGGCGTCTTAGTATGCAGCGCCCAGTCCGTGCCCTGAAAGGTCCCTCATGCAGCGTCTTGTCGCTTCGCCCGCTCGCCTCGCCCTCGTGGTGCTCAGTCTGCTGAGCCTGTCTTCCCTGTGGGCCTGTGGCTCCTCCGAGCCGACGTCCGATCCGAGCACCGCCACGCCGCCGAGCCCGCAGACCCCGCCGCTCGCGCCCGAGGTGGCGCCCGAGGCCGCGCCGGACCTGCACGCGGCCAGCCAAGCGCAGGGCGCGTCCTACGCGCTCGACGCTTCAGGTGACGCGCACTACGCCGTCGGAGAGCTCTCCCAATTCGGCATCGCGCTCTCCCCACGAGGCGAGTGGCACGTGAACCAGGAGTATCCCATCCACGTGGAGCTGGTGGCCGAGGACGGTGTCAGCCTGCCCAAGAGCGAGCTCGAGCGCGCGGACGCGGCGGAGTTCGGCGAGCGCGGGGTGCGCTTCGACGTGCCCTTCTCCGCAGCGGCTGCCGGCGACCATCGCGTCGCCGCCAAGGTCTCCTTCGCCATGTGCACAGCGGAGAACTGCATGCTGCAGGAGCAGACCGTGGCCCTGGCCCTGCCGATCCAATGAGCGAGGTCGACGAGTCCGACGCCAGCGGCCTGGGGGATCTCTTCAAGGCCATCGGCACCGAGGTGAGCGAGCGCTTCACGCGTGAACGCCGTGTGCTCTCCTTCGACGAGTACCTCGAGCTGTTGGCCGGCAAGCCCGAGGCCCACACTCGCGACGCGGCGTGCTACCTGCGCGACTGCTTCGACCACTACGGCTCCGACGAAGTAGCGACGCCTCTGGGCAAGCAGCGCCACTTCCGTCTCTTCGACCTGCCCTTCGAGCAAGGCACGGAAGCGTCCGAGCGTCTGGTCGGGCAGGAGGCTCTGCAAGAGGCCACCTACCGCGTGCTCAACGGCTTCGCGCGCGAGGGCCGGCCCACGCGCCTCTTGCTCCTGCATGGACCCAACGGCAGCGCCAAGAGCACCTTCGTGCGCTGCATCTCCCGGGCCCTCGAGGCCTACTCCGCGGAGCCCGACGGCGCCCTCTACCGCTTCAGCTGGATCTTCCCGCGTGGCGAAGGCGAGCGTGGCATCGGCTTCGGGAGCACGCAGTCGTCGTCCAGTGGCTCGAGGAGCTACGCGCACCTGCCGGAGGAGCGCGTGGAGGCCAAGCTGGCGGGATCTCTGCGCGAGCACCCGCTCTTGCTGCTTCCGCGGGCCGCCCGCGCCCGACTCGTGCGTCGCGCCTACGACGCCGCCGGGGTCGACGCGCCGCTGCCGGATTGGGTCGCGCGTGGCGAGCTGGGCCGCATGAACCGCGAGATCTTCGACGCGCTGCTCACGGCCTATCGTGGTGATCTGACGCGCGTCCTGGCACATGTCCTGGTCGAGCGCTGGTACGTCTCGCGTCGCTATCGACGCGGCTCCGTGACCCTCGGGCCGGAGATGGCGGTGGACGCCAAGGAGCGGCAGATCACGGCCGATCGCACGCTCTCCCAGCTGCCCGCGTCGCTCTCGGCGCTGACGCTCTTCGAACCCTACGGCGAGCTGGTCGACGCGCACGGCGGCGTGCTCGAGTACAGCGATCTGCTGAAGCGGCCGCTGGACGCCTGGAAGTACCTGCTCCTGGCCATCGAGAACGGCGAGGTGGCGCTCTCGGTCTCCAACCTGCCGCTCAACTCCGTGCTCTTCGCCAGCAGCAACGATCTGCACCTGCACGCGTTCAAGGAACATCCAGAGTACCACTCCTTCCGCGGTCGTCTGGTGCTGCTCAGCGTGCCCTACCTGCGCGACCATCGCGCCGAGGCCGAGATCTACCGCGCGCAGGTCGTGCCCCGCATGCTCGACCACGTCGCGCCCCATTCGGTGTTCGTGGCCGCCCTCTGGGCCACACTCACCCGCCTGCGTCGGGCCGATGGGGAGAGCTACCAGGACCCGCAGCTGGGCAAGGTGGCCGAGGGCCTGAGCCCGATGGAGAAGGCCGATCTCTACGCGGACGGGCTCTTGCCCGGACGCCTCGACGCGGACGAGGCCAAGATCCTGCGCCAGGGCATGGCCACCATCGCCGGGGAGGGCAGCACGGGTCCGCTCTACGAAGGGGGCTTCGGCGCTTCACCCCGAGAGGTGAGGGCGATCCTGCTCGCCGCGGCCAGCGACCCCAGCGCGACCATGCTCTCGCCGGTGGACGTGCTCTCGGCCATCGACGAGTTCTGTGATCGCGATGACTTCGACTTCCTGAAGGTCGAGAGCGACCACGGCTATCACGACGCCCGCGGCTTCGTCGCGCAGGTGCGTGAGCGGTGGCTCGACGCCGTGGAGGACGAGCTCCGCTCCGCCAGCGGGTTGGTGTCCGAGGGACGCTACGAGGAGCTCTGGGCGCGCTACGTCACGGACGTCTCCTTCTGGATCAAGAAGGAGCGCGTCTACAACCCGGTCACGGGCGCCCACGAGGAGCCGGACCGGGATCTGATGGCGAGCATCGAGCGCATGCTCGGCGTCACGTCGAGCGCCGAGTCGTTCCGTCGCGATCTCATGGGCAACGTCGCCGCCCACGCCATCGATCATCCCGACAGCAACGTGGACTATCACTCGATCTTCCCGCGCTACCTGGCGCAGGTGCGCGACGCCTACTTCGCCGAACGGCGCGGGGCGCTGGCGGAGCTCGCTAACGACGTGCTGCGTTCGCTGACGCCCGACGCCAAGCTCGAAGCCGGGGCGCTGGCACGCGCGCAAGCGACGCGCGCGGCGCTCGAGAAGGATCGCGGCTACGTCGAGGACAGCCTGCGCGTGGCGCTCGGATCGCTGATGCGGGAGCGCTACGACGACCTCGGGAGTTCGCACGGGGGCGACTCGTGAGCGGGCAGCGGGCTCGCCTGTCGGACGTCGACCTGGCGCACGTGCGCTTCACGCCCACGCCGGACGGGCCAGCGGAAGCGGCGAGCGCTGCGACCCACGCCCGCTACGACTTCATCTCGCCGGATGGCTACGTCTTCGCCCGAGCCGAGCTCTTCCCCGCGCCCGAGCAGTGGGGAGTGCGCCTGGCCGACGGCGCGCCCGAGCTCGACCCCTCCGCTCTGCTCAAGCTGGTCTCGCGCCTGCTCGTCTGGGAGGCCGGCTGTCGCGCCGAGACCGTCGACGTCGTGCTCTCACGCACCCACGAGCACTACGCCCTCGTGCGCGTGGGCGGCGACTACGTCTGAGGGTCCCCGTGTCTGAGCGTCTCAGCGTCTCTGTCTGAGCGTCGCGGCTCGCCGTGCGAAGTCCGTGTCTGGGCCTTCACGCCTGCCGTCTTCCTGAGCTGACGCAGGCGCGCTCCCGATTGGGCGCGTGTGTGTGCGCGTGTCATGCTCCGCCGCCGTGAGCGCTCACTCCACACCGTCGACGGATCGCACGCGCCGCCTGGCGGTCGCGATGTTGCTCGGGGTGACGGTGATCTGGGGCTTCACCTTTCTGTGGATGAAGCAGGCCCTCGACGCGCTCGCGCACCACCTCGGTGAGGGCTCCGTCCTGCTCGCCGTGGGTCTGTTCATGGCGCTACGCTTCGGGCTGGCCACCGTGCTCCTGCCCGTGCTCTTGCCCGGCGCGCGCAAGGGTCTCGCTTCACCGAAGCTCTGGCTCGGTGGACTACAGCTCGCGTGCATCTTGCTCGCGGCGTTCAGCTTACAGCTCTTCGGTCTGGCCGGCGTCAGCCCCTCCGTGAGCGCTTTCCTGACCAGCCTCTACGTCGTGTTCACGGCCATCCTCGGACGCGCGCTGGGCGGCGGTCGCATGGGTCCGTGGATGATCGCGGGTGCGCTGCTCGCCACCTACGGAGCCGCCACCATCAGCGGTCCACCCGACCTCAGCTTCGGACTCTCCGAGTGGCTCACCGTCGCCTGCGGGTTCGTCTTCGCCGTGCACATCCTGGCCACGGACAAGCTGACCCGACGTCACGACGCGCTGCCTCTCTCCTTCGTCACCTACGCCTGGGTGACTCTGGGCAGCGGCGCCATGGTGCTCTTCGGACTCGCCCGCGCACCCGCGACGAGCGGTGCCACGCTCTGGGCGAGCGTCACGGATCTTGCGTTCGTGGAGCCCGTGCTCTGGTCCTCCATCTTGGGAACGGTGGTGGCCTTGACGCTGATGAACCACTTCCAGCGTCAGCTCTCGCCCGTGCGAGCGGCCATCCTGTACGCGCTCGAGCCCGTCTGGACCGCGCTGCTCGCGATCACCCTGCGGGGTGCTGACATGGACGGCTGGCTTGTCGCTGGTGGGTTCGCCTTGGTCTCCGGCAACCTGCTCACAGAGTTGGGACCGAGGCTGACCTCCCATGCCCATTCCGCCCGCCTATCTGGTACAAACGCCTCATGGTTCGACTTCTGAGCCTCGCTCTCGTCTCGCTCGTGGCCGCCTGCGGTTTGGACGGGCCTGCTCCACCGCCGGTCGGCACCGCCCCCATTCAGGGGCCCGCCCAACCCGTGGCGCCGCCCGGCATGACGCTGGTGACGGTGGTCGCGACCTCGACGCCACCCGGCGCCGCCGTGACCGGCGGGGGCACGGCCCTCGGGCAGACGCCCTTGACGCGCCAGGTGCCGATCCCGACGCCCGCACCTGGTGCGCCGCCGCCGAGCTTCGAGTTCAACTTCGCGCGCGCTGGGTTTCGCCCGGTGACGGTGCAAGGCGCGCTCAGCGGCACGACCGTCACGGTGAACGCCACCCTGGTCAGCCAGAAGGCGGCCGCCATGGAAGACGAGCAGGGCGGCGGCGAGGAAGAGGTGACCACGGACGAGGGGACGGGCGAGCAGCTCACGGCGCGCGGAACGGGCGGCGGGCGCATCTACGACAACCACACGACCACGGCGACGGCGCGCGTGGGTCAGGACTGCGTGATGGCCTCGGCCAGCATCGCGATCCACGGCAGCCACAGCTACAACAGCGACCTCCACGTGCAGGTCCGAGGGCCGAACGGCGTGCGCGCGCGTCTGCAGCGACGCAGCAACACGAGCCCCTTCCGCACGCATCGCATCGCGCACGTCTCGGGCAAGCGCTCGGCGGGCACGTGGACCCTGAGCATTCGCGACGAGATGAACGAAGACAGCGGGCAGCTCGCGGGCTTCACGCTCAGCATCCACTGTCGGTGAGCGAGCGATGCGCCAAATCAGCCTGCATGTGAACGTCGATCATGTGGCCACGCTGCGCAACGCACGCGGCTCGCGCTATCCCGACCCGATCCACGCGGCCGTCCTGTGCGAGCTGGCAGGCGCCGACGGAATCACCGTGCACCTGCGTGAGGATCGCCGGCACATCCGCGATCGCGACCTGGAGCTGATGCGCGCGAGCGTGGGCACGCTGCTGAACCTGGAGATGGCGGCCACGGACGAGATGGTCGAGATCGCGCTGCGCATCAGGCCCGACGTCGTCACTTTGGTGCCCGAGAAGCGCGAGGAGCGGACCACGGAGGGCGGCCTGGACGTCGTCGGCCAGGCGGAGACGCTGGCGCCACGCATCGCGGCGCTCTCGGCTGGCGGCATCGAGGTCAGCCTGTTCATCGATCCCGAAGCGGCTCAGGTGGAGACGAGCGCCACGCTGGGCGCGACGCGCGTCGAGCTGCACACCGGTGACTACGCCAACGCCAGCCGCCTGCTCGCCGCGGAAGAGCTCGATCGCCTGGCTCGAGCGGGCCACGTCGCTCACCAGCATGGGCTCCACCTGGCGGCGGGTCATGGGCTCACGTCACGCAACGTGCGCGCGCTGGTCGCGACCCTGCCCGATCTGGTCGAGCTGAACATCGGCCACGCCCTGATGTCCGACGCTCTGTTCGTGGGCATGGAACAGGCAGTGCGGCGCTTTCGCAGCGCTATCGACCAGGGCGCCGCGTGAAGCCTCTGCTCACGCGCGCGGAGTCACGCGACTTCGACGCGCGCGCGCTCACGGATCACGGCCTGGCCGGCATCACGCTGATGGAGAACGCCGGCCGCGGCGCCTTCGAGGCCATGCGCGAGCATTTTCCGCAGCGCCTCGAGCATGTGGTCTGCGTCGGTGGGCCGGGTCAGAACGGCGGCGACGCCTGGGTCGTGGCGCGTCATCTGATCGGTGCGGGCTTCGCGCCCGAGGTCTGGCTCGTGGGCGAGGTGGCGCGCCTGCGCGGAGACGCCAAGCCGAACTGGGAAGCGCTCGGCCCTCTGGGCGTGCCTCAGCACGTGCTCGGAGAGCGCGGCCTCGACGCCTTCCGGCTCGCCCTCGCGCGGGCGACCCTGGTCGTGGATGGACTCTTCGGCACCGGGCTCGATCGGCCGCTGGTCGGCGAGATCGAGGCGGTCATTCGGCTCATGGACGCGGCGCCCGCTCCCTGTGTCGCGCTGGATCTCCCGAGTGGCGTCGACGCCGACACCGGGGCGGTCTTGGGTGTGGCGCCACAGGCCGCGCTCACATTGACCTTCGCCGCCGCCAAGCCCGGCCTCTTCCAATACCCCGGTGCCGGTCTCGCGGGTCGCGTCGAGGTCGTCTCCTTGGGCGTCCCGGGACCGACGAGCGCGCCGCTCTCCCTGCTCGAGCGCGCCGATCTCGGGCCGTGGTTGACGCCGCGTCGCGCGGACGCCCACAAGGGCAGCGCCGGTCGCGTGCTGGTGGTCGCGGGCTCGCCCGGCAAGTCCGGAGCCGCTTGGCTCGCGGCCCGTGGCGCGTTTCGAGCTGGCGCTGGGCTCGTGCACGTGGCCACGCGGGATCCGGACGCGGCGAGCCTGATGGCGAGCTTGCCCGAGGCCATGCTCGTGCGGCTCGCGGACGACACGGCGCGGGAACGCGTGGAGCAGCGCGCCGAGACGTGTGACGCCCTGGTGCTCGGACCGGGCCTGGGGCTCGACGAGGTGGGGCGGGCGCTCACGCTGGCGCTCTCGCTCGAGCAGTCGAGGCCGATGGTGATCGACGCCGACGCCCTGACCCATCTGGCCCAGGCGGGCCTCGAGATCTTGCGTGGGGCGGCGGGCGCTCGCGTGCTCACGCCCCATCCGGGCGAGGCGGCGCGGCTCCTCGGCTGCTCGACGCGCGAGGTCCAGGCCGATCGTCTCGCCAGCGCACGGGCCCTGGCCGCGCGCTCGGGCCAGGTCGCCGTACTCAAGGGCGCCGGCAGCATCATCGCCAGCCCCACGGGCGAAGCGCGCATCTGTGACTTCGGCACCCCGGCCATGGCCACGGCGGGCTCGGGCGACGTGCTCGCGGGTGTGGTGGGCGCCCTCTTGCTCGACCTGCCCGCCTTCGACGCCGCCTCGGCGGGGGTGGTCCTGCACGCCTTGGCCGGGGAAGAGGCCGCCATCGCCGATCGCGGTCTCCTTGCCCGCGAGATCGCGGACGCCATCCCTCGGATCCTCGCGTCGTCGATGACAGCCTGACACGACGTCGTGTCCACGATTGGACGCCCTGACAACACGTCCCTACGTTTGGCCCGAATTTGCAGGCTTTCGAGGGCTGGCACGTGCCTTGAAGTGTCGGCGTTCATGCACGCTGACCTCGCCCCCACTCGCCGCGCCGCCTTCGAGGCGGCCGTCTGTCCCCATCTGCCCGAGCTGCGCCGCGCCGCTCGCCGCCTGACGCGCTGCGACGCCACCGCCGAGGACGTGCTGCAGGAGAGCCTGACGCGCGCCTGGCGCTACTGGGACGGCTTCGACGCGGGCTCCAACGCACGCGCCTGGATGCACCGCATCGTGCACAACACCTTCGTCAACGGCTGGCGCCGCGCCCGTCGCGAGCAGCGCACGCTGGGCGACCTCCAGCGCACGCGCCGCGCCCAGTTCGAGCTCGCACGCGCGGATCATGGTCGCTCCGTGCCGGTCGAGGGCGTGGGCGACGAGGTCTCGGTCGCGCTGGCCGAGCTGCCCGAGGAGTTTCGCGAGGTCGTGCTCCTGGTCGATCTCCAAGGCCTCAGCTACCGCGACGCCGCCACGCACATCGGTCGCCCCGTGGGCACGGTGATGAGTCGCCTCCACCGCGGCCGCCGTCGCCTCTCGAGCGTGCTTCGCGCCTACGCCGAAGCGGAAGGCTACGTGCGCGTCGCCGCTTAGAGCGTGAGGCACATTGGATGGAAGGAGGAGCTCGCGTCGCGAGTGGTTCGAACTCTGTTCCGATTGCTCGAAGACAGG
>JAACVI010000174.1 GCA_009992505.1 Myxococcales bacterium | reverse complement strand
CCTACTTCCTCTCGCTCGCCGTGCTCGACGCCACCACCACCAGCACCGAGCGCAAGAAGCTCACGGTCGGACGCATGGCGCTGCTCTTCCCCTTCGTGGCCGGCGGCCTCGCGCGGCTCGCCACCACCGACGACCCGGCGCAAGAAGGCACTCACCTCGTCCAAGGCGCGAAAGGCATCATGATTCATGAGCGAAACACGCCTAAAGGATCGCCCATGGATGCCAGCAGGCCATCGAGGGCAGCGGCGGACGACTGACAAGCCCGACTACGGCTGTGTGGAAGTAGTGGACATGCTGAGCTTCGACGATCCGAGATGGGCAGAGTTGGAGGCTGGATACCGGACCCCGACTGATCTTCGCCCCCTGTTGCGGCGACTGGAGACGGCCTCCGATCCGCAGCCCGCGTGGGATGCTCTATGGGAGGAGATGTATCACCAAGGTGACGTAGGGCCGGGCTCCTATGTGGCAGTACCGCACGTTGTTCGAATCCATCGACTACGAGGGGCTGTGGACTGGAACTCCTACGCTCTCGTCGCCTCGGTGGACGCTGCTCGTGGTGTCCGCGGCAATCCTGACGTTCCGCATTGGGCTGGCTCCGACTACGAGACCGCTCTTCGGGAAATGGCGGAAATGGGACTGGCAGAGTTGCCTCGTGCGACAAGCCCCGAAGCCGTCCGCTCCATACTCGCTGTACTCGCATTGGCCTTCGGGGCACGAACATGCGGCCGTCTACTGATCGAGTACACCGAGGACGAGGTTCGCGAAGTCCTTGAGGGGGGCGGCTGACGCTCGCCCCGCCGCGCGACCGCCAACCTGGGAACGGCAAACAAGCTTGCCATCCCGCCCTCGCCACGCCTTCATCCCCAAGGATGGCGAACTACGGCGACTCGACACGCACCCCACGGACCCTGACGGAACGCGAGCAGAGAGGCCTCCTCAAGGTCACCGGCGAGTACCGAGAGGGTTATCGCGATCACATGCTGTACGCCATGGCCCTCGGCACGGGCCTGCGGGAGCACGGGCTCATCGCGCTATCGGTCGGGGATGTGTTTCGCGAGGGTCGGCCTCGAAGGCGCTTGCTGCTCAGCGTGTTCAAAGGCGCCTGCAAGGCCGGCGGCACGCAGGAGGCCCTGCTCGGCGACTCCCTGTGCGGCAAGCTGCCGCAGAGCGCCGCCACACCTGCGGAAACCGGCGGTTGACCGTCCCGGTCTGCCCGGCCTCGAAGGCCCACACAGCCCGGACAACTGGCGAACGCGGTGGTGGTGAACCGCCAGGTTCAGGCAGACGGGGCGGTGCGAGCGTCGGCGATGTCGGGGGCCGTCTGCGCAACGTGGTTCAGCTTCGAGGCTTGCGCTCGCGCGTGGTCTTCTTCTTGGCAGCCGCCTTGGGCTTGGTGAGCGCTCGCGTCTCCAGCTGGCGCTTGGTCGTCTCGATGGCCTCGACGAGCACACGTTCCTTCGGCAACGTGGTGCGGTACTCGGTGGCGAGCACCTTGTTGGGCAGGCCCTCGAGCGCGTACTTCGCGACGGCGTGGTCCTTCTCGGCGCACAGGATGAGCCCGACCGGGGGGTTCTCGTCCGGCAGCGTCCAATGCTCGCGTGCGTAGTTGAGGTAGAGGTGCATCTGCCCGGCGTCGGCGTGTGTGAAGCTGCCTAGCTTCAGGTCGATGACGATCAGGCACCTCAGCCGCCGATGGAAGAACAGCAGGTCGATCCGATACCATGCATCTCCAACGCGGAGCCGGCGCTGACGGCCAACGAACGCGAAGTCCCCGCCGAGCTCCATCAGGAACGTTTCGAGGTGCCGGATGAGCGCTTCTTCGACCTGCGTCTCCGAGTACTCGTCCTCGAGGCCGAGGAACTCCAGCACATACGGGTCCTTGATCTCCTCCTCGGGCGTCATGTGGTCCTCGGGCCGAGGTCGAGCGCCCTTGGTCAACATCGCCGCCTTGTTCCGCGACAGCGCGGTTCGCTCGTAGAACTGGGACTGGATCTGCCGGTCGAGCTGCCGGACCGTCCATCCGCCGCGCAGGGCCTCGTCCTCGTAGAAGGCCCGGGCGTTCTCGTTCTTCACGGCGAGGAGGCGCACGTAGTGGGACCAGGGAAGCGGAAAGCAGGCTGCGACCTGGCTCAGGCTGGCCGCACCCCGCAATTGTGCAGACGGTGTCTGGACTTTCTCGGGTCCGTGGCTGGGCAGAGCGGAATGTCCAGACGCTGTCTGGACAATGTTGCGGCGCGCGAGGAAGAACGCGCGCATCTGAAAGAGGTTGCTGCGGCCAAACCCGCGCCCAAAGCGCTCAGTCAGGTCGGCCGAGAGCCGGTCCACGATCTCCTTGCCGTATTCAGCTCTGGTCTCTCCAGCCTGCTCGGCTTCGACGATGCGACGCCCCACGAGCCAGTAGGTGGCCGTCATCACGGCGTTGACGGTGCGGACGGCGGAATGCCGCGCCTCCTCGATGACCCCCGCGACGTCGGCGAAAAGACCCTCGTAGCCGGCAAGTCTGGCCGGCGCTGTCTGCTTCGCGATCGTCTTCAGGGACCGAGCCATCGCGCGGGCGAGGATGCCCCAAACGGGCGACCAGGGCCAGCTTCTCGCCGCCCACGCCGACGGGTCGAATGACCTCGAGCTGTCTCGGCAGCCACGCCTGCATGTCCTTGACGCCGATCGACTTTCCCGGCGCACGGAGGACCACCTGCACAGCGACATCCAAGACCAGATGCACGAGCTCGCCGGGCTTCGCCTGCCCGAGCTGCAGGCGCGATTCGCCGAGACCGTCGGCGAGCCCACGCGGACGCCCAACAAGCAGTACTTGCTGCGATGAATCGCCGAGGCCCTTGAGGCGAAGCAGGCCGACGGAGGCGAGCTCATGGCCGCCGCCGACGTCACCACCAAGCCCGACGGCGAAGCCGAGGCCGATCACGATACCACGACCACAGTCGACCTCAGCTCGGGCCCTGCCGCCATGAGGCGGCGGGGCACGCGGGAGTTGGCGGAAGCGTCTGGCTCAGGCACGACCTCGGGCATGGGATCCTCTTTCAGGAGCGGGTTGTGTGACAACGCCAGCTTCCGCTCGGGGGCTCCCATACTTGAGCCCTTCGTTCAGGCGCTCCCCCTGCTCCACTCATGCGCTCCGAGCGCGATCCAGAGCCAATGCGATGGGCCTCCCCCATCTGCCGCTGCCGCTGCACAGGGTGCGGCTTCTATCCAGCAGGAGCGCCCGGTTGGATGGAAGTTCTTCTTGGATGGTGGCAACATAGTGTTTGTCGTCGGTGTGGATGATAATGGAAATGGCGAGAGGCAAGGGCCGGAGTGGTGTGGCGAGTCCTATTCGGTTGACATCGACACCTGCCAACTCACTGTCTTTCCGTGGCCGTCAAACGCTGAATCTTGGCATGTTGTTAGGCGTCGTGGTTCTGAAAATAGTGCTATCCGGGTGGACTGGTCCGAAGGCGTCGCCATCTTTGATCGTTGCACCGCTGTTGATCCTTGCTGGATCCACACGCCTGACTATTCCTGCTCGTTGGACCAGGAAACACCGTAAGTGAGCGCCAGGGGATCCGTGCTGGGAAGGGGACCAACAACCCAAACGATCCGTGCGATTCGCCAAAGGATCCGTGCCAGGTAGGCGCAGCCAACGTGCGTTGCGATGCACGGTTGAGGAGGTCGAGGCGCTATGCACTGCGGATCGCCCGGCCCATGACCGCGAGTTGAATTGCCCACCAGCGAACTTGCCTTCGGGTTCTGCTCGCCTCCGCACCAGGCGGCCGTCCTCGCCCAGCACGCCAACCTTGAAGCTGGGCACGCGCCTTCCGCCCGCTGGGGCCAGCGTCTTCGGCTCGGCCCACGGGTGCATACGCTTCAGCGCCAGCGCCCCCATGACCGGTCGCGTGTGCGCCTCACGGAGCGCGGCGCAGCCGTCACTGCCCTTGCCCTCGATCCGCCCTATTTGATAAGCCTGCGGCCCGAAGTAACTGAACGAGAGTACAGCACCCGGCTCAGACGTCCGGGCCCATGGGAGACGAGAGCGGCGTGGCCAAGAAGAAGAAGGGCGGCAAGAACCAGACGACCTTGCACATCGAGGACATCTCCGACGCGTCGCTCGGCGAGGAGGCGCAGCGGCGCTATCTGAACTACGCCCTCAGCGTCATCACCTCGCGCGCCTTGCCCGACGTGCGCGACGGTCTGAAGCCTGTGCAGCGGCGCATCCTCTACGGCATGTGGAACGAGCTGAAGCTGCGCCAGGACGTCAAATACGTGAAGTGCGCGCGCATCGTGGGCGACGTGATGGGCAAGTTCCATCCCCACGGCGACACCGCCATCTACGACGCTCTGGCGCGCATGGCGCAGGACTTCACGCTGCGCGCGCCGCTGGTGGATGGGCGCGGAAACTTCGGCTCACCCGACGGCGACTCGCCCGCGGCCATGCGCTACACGGAGGCGCGCCTGAGGGCGCTCTCGGAGGAGCTGCTGCGCGAGCTCGGTCAAGGCACGGTCGCCTTCCGGCCCAACTACGACGGCACGCGCTTCGAGCCCGTGGTGCTGCCCGCGCGCTTTCCGAACCTCCTGGTCAACGGCAGCCAGGGCATCGCCGTCGGCATGGCCACGTCGATCCCGCCGCACAACCTGGCTGAGGTGATCTCCGCCTGTGTCGCGCTGATCGACGAGCCCGAGCTGCCTCTGAGCAAGCTGCTCAACCACATCAAGGGCCCGGACTTCCCCACCGGCGGGCTTCTGGTGGCGAGCAAGGCGGAGCTGGCGGCCGTGTACGAGGCGGGCCAGGGCTCGTTGAAGCTGCGCTGCGAGTGGAAGCTCGAAGAGACGGATAGCCGCGGCCAGTCGTCGATCATCGTCACCGCCATCCCCTACGCCGTCGAGCGACGCGCCGTGGTGTCGAAGGTCGCCGACGTGATCATCGAGAAGAAGCTGCCGCCCTTGGTCGACGTGCGCGACGAGAGCGACGAGAACTGTCGCATCGTGCTGGAGCTGAAGAAGGGCGCCGATCCCGAGCTGGTGATGGCCTACCTGTTCAAGCACACGCCCCTCGCCAGCAACGTGCAGGTGAACCTGACCTGTCTGGTGCCGACGTCGCAGCCCGACGTCGCCGCTCCTCAGCGCACGGATCTGAAGCGCATGCTGCGCTACTTCATCGACTTCAGGCTCGAGGTCGTGACCAAGCGCCTCGAGTTCGACCTGAACAAGCTGCGCGAGCGCATCCACTTGCTCGAGGGCCTCGCGACCATCTTCGATGCGCTCGACGAGACCATCCGCATCATCCGGCGCTCCGACGGACGCGAGGACGCTCACCAGAAGCTGGTGAAGCGCTTCGAGCTCAGCGACGAGCAGGTCAGCGCGATCCTCGAGCTGCGCCTCTACCGCCTGGCCAAGCTGCAGATCCTGCTGATCCGTGAGGAGCTCGACGAGAAGCGCAAGGAGGCCGCGCGCATCGAGATGCTGCTCTCGAGCGAGAAGGCGCGCTGGGCCGTGGTGCGCGGCGAGCTGGTCGAGCTGAAGGACCAGAACCTCGACATGAGACGCACGAAGGTGCGCGCCTCCGTCGCCGAGCCCGAGTTCGAGGCCGAGGATTTCATCGCCCTCGAAGACGCCATGGTCGTGCTGACGCAGCAGGGCTGGATCAAGCGCCAGCAACGCGTGCGCGACGTCAGCACCACGCGTGTGCGCGAAGGCGACACGGTGGTCGAGGTCGTCGCCGGCTCCACGCGCAGCGTCGTGGCCTTCTTCAGCAACCTCGGCTCCTGCTACGTCTGCCGCGTGGTCGACGTGCCCCAGACCACGGGTTACGGCCAGCCCGCGCAGAGCATGTTCAAGATGAAGGACGGCGAGCGCATGGTCGGCATGATGGGCTTCGACCCACGCTTCTTCGACGTGCCGGAACCGACCGAGGGTGCCGAAGAGCCCGAGCAGCCCTGGGCGCTGGCCGTGACCAAGAAGGGCCTGGGCTTGCGCTTCAGCCTGCGCGCCCATCGCGATCCCTCGACGCGCACGGGGCGTCGCTACGCGCGCCTCAAGACCGACGACGAGGTGCTCTACGTCGCCTGGATCGAGCCGGGAGAGCACCTGGCCGTCGCGACGCGCGAGGGCAGGGCGCTGATCTGCGCCTCGGACGAGATCTCGCTGCTCTCGGGCGCGGGTCAGGGCGTGATGGTGATCAAGCTCGGCAAGGCGGACGAGGTGGTTGGCGCACGCGCTCTCTACGGGACGGACGACGCTCTGGTCGTGCAGCGCGAGGGCGGGAGCGAGTATCGCGTGAGCACGCGCAAGTACGAGGTCGTGTCACGCGCGGGCCGCGGCTTCTTGCTCTTCAAGCGCGGTCGCGTCGGTGGCGTCGTGCTCTCGGAGCCCACGTTGCCCGGCTTCCCGGCACCCGAGGGCGAAGGGGAGGGTGACGAATGACCGAGTACAACGCCGACGCCATCGAGGTGCTCGAGGGGCTGGAGCCGGTGCGCAAGCGCCCCGCCATGTACATCGGCGGCACGGACGCTCGCGGCTATCACCACCTCTTGTGGGAGATCGTCGACAACTCCGTGGACGAGGCCATCAACGGCTTCGCCTCGCGCATCACGGTGGAGCTGGACGACGACCTGCGCGGAGCGACCGTCGAGGACAACGGCCGCGGCATCCCGATCGACAAGAACAAGAAGCACAAGAAGCCCGCGCTCGAGCTCATCCTCACCACCCTGCACGCGGGCGGGAAGTTCGAGGGCAAGAACTACCAGGTGTCAGGCGGCCTGCATGGCGTGGGCGCGAGCGTCGTCAACGCGCTCTCCTCCGACATGACGGTCACCGTCTACCGTGACGGCTTCGAGCATCAGCAGTCCTTCAGCCGTGGACCCGCGACGGGCAAGTTGGTGAAGGGCAGCCGCACGAGCAAGCGCGGTACCCGCAGCCACTTCCGGCCCGATGTGCAGATCTTCGGCCAGGCGCTGACCTTCGATGTGGCGCGCGTGCGCGAGCGCCTCGAGGCCAAGAGCTACCTGCACAAGGGCCTGAAGATCATCTGGAAGTTCAAGGGGGAGCGCGAGGAGTTCGAGCACCCCGAGGGCGTGGCCGAGTTCCTCGAGGCCGTGATCAAGGAGCGCGGAAAGCCCTCCATTCACGACGAGGCGTTTCTGCTCGATCGCACGGACGATCCCCGCCTCGAGCTCGCCCTGCGCTGGACGGAAGCACCCGACGAGCACATCAAGAGCTACGCGAACGGCATCCCCACGGCTTCGGGTGGCACCCATGAGGGCGCGCTCAAGACCGCGCTCGCCAAGGCCATCCGCGCCTACGTCACGGCCCACAAGCTCGCACCCAAGGGCGTGAAGCTGACGGCGGAGGATATCCGCGAGGGCGTGGTCGCCATCCTCAGCGTGTACGTGCGCGAGCCGCAGTTTCAGGGGCAGACCAAGGACCGCTTGAACAACCCCGAGATCGCGGCGCCCATCGAGGGCGCCATAAGCACGGCGCTCGAGCAGTGGCTGCACGACCACAAGAACATGGCGGAGTCGATCGTCTCGCGTGCCATCCTCTCGGCGCGGGCCAGGGAGGCGAGCCGCGCGGCGGGTCAGCAGGTGATGCGCAAGAGCGCCGTCAGCCGCCGGCTCAACTTGCCCGGCAAGCTGGCGGATTGCTCCAGCACGGATCCCGAGGAGTGCGAACTCTTCCTGGTCGAGGGCGACAGCGCCGGTGGCAACGCCAAGCAAGGGCGCGACCGTCGCACCCAGGCCATCCTGCCGCTGCGCGGCAAGGTGCTGAACGCGGAGCGGGCCACGCTGGCGCAGGTGATGGCCAACAAGGAGCTGAGCAACATCGTTCAGGCCCTGGGCTGCGGCGTGGGCAAGACCTTCGACATCGAGAAGCTGCGCTACGGCCGGCTCTTCCTGTTGATGGACGCCGACAGCGACGGACACCACATCGCCACGCTGCTGCTGACCTTCTTCTATCGGCACCTGCCGGCGCTGCTGCGCGGAGGCCACATCTTCCTGGCCCAGCCGCCGCTCTACCGCATCGACGCCGGCAAGGAGACCTACTGGGCGCTCGACGATCAGGAGCGCGACAAGATCCTGGGGTCGCTTCCGGGCAACGTGAAGCCTCAGATCAGCCGCTTCAAGGGCCTGGGCGAGATGACCGCCGAGGAGCTGAAGAGCACGACCCTCGACCGAACGCGAAGGCGCGTGCTGCGCGTACGCGTGGACGGAGAGCTCGAGACGGACCGCCTGCTCCAGGACCTGATGGGCAAGGAGCCCCAGGGACGCTACGAGATGATCATGGAGCTGGCGCCCCGCGTCGACGCGGAGGATCTGGACTTGTGAGAGGCTGAGCCGCCGGATCGGGTATGCTTCGGTCCTTGGATCTTGGTCGCGGGGGCGGCCCGCTCATGCAGCTGTTCTTCGACTTCGAGTCTCGACGCTTCAAGTTCCGCGCTCGCCGGCCGTTACCCTCAGTCGTGAGGCCATCCCTTCAAAGGGTTGCGTACGCGCTAGCCGTAGCGCTCGCATGCTCGCTGCCCCTCGGCGTCTCCCGCGCTCAAGAGCCCTGGCTCCTGCACGTGGACGGAGACCTGGTCGTGCCCCTCGGCCAGCCCCAGCGCGACCTCTTCGGACCCGGCCTGGGAGCCGCGCTCACGGTCGAGCGCTCCGTCGCGCCGTGGCTAGCGGCCGGCGTGCGCGCCCGCGGCCTCTTCCTCTTCGATGGGCCCCCGCCCGTCCAGTCGGGCCTGGCCGATCCCGGTATGGGCACGCTGGCGACGTTGACGGGCGTCCTGCGCTGGCGACCGATCACGCGCACGGAGGATCCCCGTCGCGGCACGAGCCTCTGGCTCGATGTGGCGGGCGGAGGGGGCTTCACGGGCTCGGAGCCGCGCGCGACCCTGGAGCTGGGCGCCGGCTATGGCTTCGCTCTGGGCGCCCTCGATCTGGGACCGAGCGTGCGCTACGTGCACGTCTTCCAGCCCAATTCGGGCGGCCTCAACGACAGCGACGCTCACCTCTTGCTGGTCGGTCTCCGGGTGACGCTCCTCGACGCTCGCCCGACGCCCACGCCGCCGCCGCCGCCGCGTCCTGGGGATCGTGACTACGACCGCATCCTCGATCCGGACGACGCTTGCCCGGACCAACCCGAGGACTACGACGGCTTCGAGGACACGGACGGCTGCCCCGATCCGGACAACGACGGCGACGGCGTGCTCGATCCGGACGACTCGTGCCCCAACGAGGCCGAAGACATGGATGGCTTCGAGGACGAGGACGGCTGCCCCGACCCGGACAACGACCACGACCTCTTCCTGGACGCCGACGACGCCTGCCCCAACGAGGCGGAGGTCATCAACGGCGTCGACGACTACGACGGCTGCCCGGACGAAGGCCTGATCCAGATGGTCGACGACCGCGTGATCCTCGAGGAGCGCGTGCTCTTCGACTTCGAGCGCTCGCGGGTGAAGCACGACGCGGGGCCCGTGCTCGACGCCATCGTCGAGTTGGTCCATCAGCACCCCGAGTGGACACGCTTGCGTATCGAAGGGCACGCTGACGTCCGTGGTCCTGAGGAGTTCAACCAGAGCCTCAGCGAACGCCGAGCGCACAACGTGATGCTGGCGCTCGTGGCGCGCGGCCTGGACGCGGATCGCACTCGATCCGTGGGCTTTGGTTCGACCCATCCGCGAGACCCGCGCCTGACGGAGGAGGCGCATCAGCGCAACCGCCGCGTGGAGTTCGTCGTGCTCGAGCGCCACCCCGTCGTGGTCGAAGCGAACGGTAGCGCCGTGCCCGCGACCGCGACGCCCAGCACCGCCGCGACGCCCAGCACCGCCGCGGCCCAAGTGCCTGACCCCGACACTCGCGACGACGAGGCCCCATGAGCATCCCACGCCAATGGCGCCTTCGGGCCCTGACGTTCTTCCTCGCCGCCGTTCCGCTGTGGGCCCTCGCCGGCTGCGGCAGCCCCATCGTCGGTCAGAGCTGCGCCGATGGCTTCACGCGCTGCGGCGACCGCTGCGTCGATCTCTCCGCCGATCCGGGCCATTGCGGTACCTGCTCCCTGAGCTGCTCCGCGGGTGACGTGTGCGCCTCGGGTGACTGCGCGCCCGCCGATGGCGGCGTCTTCGACGCGGGCGACGCGGGCGACGCGGAAATGCCGGACGCCGGGGACGGCGGCCTGGGCGATGGCGGCACGCCCGACGGCAGCATGGGCGACGGCAGCATGGGCGACGGCGGCCTGCCCGACGGCGGCCTGCCCGACGGCGGCAGCTGCGTCTGCGACCTCGGCGAGCTCTGCTGCGACCTCGGCTGCGTCCGACCCCAGAGCGATCCGAACGACTGCGGCGGCTGTGGCATCCGCTGCGGCGCCGCAGAGGTCTGCTCCGCCGGGGCCTGCGCCGCGGTCTGCGATCCCGGGTTCACCTTCTGCAGCGGGCGTTGCTTCGACCTGGCGAACGATCCGAACCACTGCGGCACCTGCACGCACTCCTGTCCGAGCGGCATCTGCATCGAGGGCGCCTGCGAGGCGGCCACGGGCGGTCACCTCGTGGTCATCGGACACGACTACCGCAACTCCCGTCGCGACATGAACCGCATCGTGGGCAACGCAGTCTTCCTCGCACGAGGCGCGCCCGTGCGCGTCCTGGTCTACGAAGGCAGCTCGCGGTCGACCTCCCTCACCGGCGTCGATCGCGCCATCGATCAGACGGCCGTCGCGACCGGTCGCACCTGGACGCGAACGGTCACCGACATCGGCAAGGCGCCGCTCTTGCTGGCCGACGCCGACGTCTTCGTCCTGCCCTCGCAGCAGGACGCCGCCGACGCGGTGCTGGCTGAAGCGGGCGGGGAATGGTCGCTGGCGTTGAGGAGCTTCCTCCGTGGTGGTGGCGTCGTGGTGCTGATGGACGGTGGCAGCACGATCAACGCGGGCACGTGGCAGATCCTCGACGCGGCGGGCCTGTTCTCGGCCACGGGCATCGTCGACGTCAGCCTGGACAACCTCACGGTGATACAGCGCACGGACGCCGTCGCCCTGGGCATGCCCGCGATGTACCGGGCGGAGCGGAGCAGCGTCCGCTTCCTGACCACGGAGGGCACGGTGGTGGTGGCGCACCCCCAGGGCCCCGTGGTCATCCATCGCCTCGTCATCCCCTGAACCGTGCGCGGATTCGCGCCGCTTTTTTGACCAGCCAGGCCGGCTCGTGCTCCATGAAGACCGTGCGCTTCCTTAAGCGCTTCGGAAAGGACTTCATGGACTCTCCCCGTTCCACCTGCAGCGTCTGCCAGCGAGAATTCGAGGTTCGGTTTCGCTACCAGCTCCGAGAGCAGGAGGGGCGCTTCGAGTATTTCTGCTCCCAGCGCTGTCAGTCGAAGGGGCTCGAGGTCGACGAGCAGCACGCCTGCGAGGCCTGTGGCAGCGGCTTCGTGCTCGAGTATCCGTATCAGGTCGTGGCCGGCGATGGCGAGCCTCGCTACTTCTGCAGCCCGACCTGTCGCGAGCAGGCGCCCCAGAGTCGGCGTGACGCCATCCGCGAGGCGTCCCAGTCGGCGAGACCCATGCGCCGCATCGCCGTGTTCAATCACAAGGGCGGTACGGGCAAGACCACCACCAGCGTCAACATCGCCGCCGGCTTGGCCGAGCGCGGCGTGCGCGTGCTGCTCGTGGACGCGGACGGCCAGGGCAACGTGGGCGCCTCCCTGGGCATCTCCGGCGAGAAGAACCTCTACCACGTGCTCGTGCATGGCCTGCCCGCCGAGGAGGCCGTCGTGCCCGTGCGCCCCGGCCTCGACGTGCTGACCTCGAACGAATCGTTGGCGGCGGCCGAGCTGCACCTCGCGAGCCTGCCGAACCGCGCCCGGGTGCTGCGCGAGCGGCTCTCGTCGCGCATCACGGGCTACGACGTCGTCGTCATCGACTGCGCCCCTGCGCTCTCCTTGATGAACCAGAACGCACTCGTCTACGCGGACTCGCTGCTCGTGCCCGTGGCCTGCGACTACCTCTCCCTCGTGGGTGTGCGTCAGGTGCTGCGCACGGTGAAGAACGTACGCGAGCTGCTCCACCACGACGTGCAGCTCGCGGGCGTCGTGCCCACCTTCTTCGACATCCGCAACCGCATCTCGCGCGACGCGCTGCAGACCCTGCGTGAGCACTTCGGGGATCGCTGTTTTCCCCCCGTGCGCGTCAACACGCGGCTGCGCGAGGCCCCCAGCGCGAAGCAGACCATCTTCGAATACGCACCCGAGAGCCACGGCGCCGCGGACTACCGCACGGTGGTCGACATGCTCGACGTCGCGGGGCTTGGGCGGTCCCAGGCCTCGCCGCCCGAGGCGTTGCCGCCGCTGAGGGCCGCCTCATGAGCGCCGCACACGACCATCCCCGCCCACAGACACGAGATTGGAGGCGACATGGCAACGCATGAAGGCATGAACGCGCTGCTCGACCCGGACGAGGTTCGATCCGTCCTGGCCGACGGATTCTACGGCAGCCCCGAGCGACGACCGCGCGCGCGTCGACGCGCTTCGTCGAAGCAGGCCAGCGCCGATCACTACAAGGTCATCTGCATCTCGCTCTACAACGAGGACCTCGCGCGCCTCGACGCGAAGGTGGAGGAGCTGAAGCAGGCGGGGCACCGCAAGATGAGCCGCAGCGCGCTGATCCGCTTCGCCCTCGACAACGTGGACGTCGACGCTCTGCCCAAGAGCTACTGAGCCGATCGCGGCGCGAGTTGCGCCGTCGTGACGGCCGGGCTCGAGACTCAGCGGCCCAGGGCGATGCCGGGATCGCCGAGCTCGCCCTTGAACAGGTCGAGCAGGTTCGGCGCCTGGATGCAGATGGCGGCCGCGGCCTCGTCGTATTCGAGCATCACCACGTCGCTTATCGTGCTGCCGTCCTCGAGGATGCGTTTTACCGCGCCGTGCAAGCCGAGGTAGTCGTTCAGGCGCTCACCGAACTCCGCCTGGGCGAGGTGTTGCACCATGTGGGAGCCGAACTTCACGAAGGCTCCCACGGGCTTGTCGCCGAAACGCTCCGAGAAACGCGCTTGATAGGCCTGGTAGGCCCGCTCCACGTCGATGGACATGACAGGCACTCTACCAGATGCGCGCGCTCGCGCCTCGTTCGACCACTCGTTTGCCGCCCAGCCAGACCCCATGCGCCAGGACGTCGCCCAGGGCGTAGGCCAGCGCCCGCGGATCCTCCTCGTCGTACACCGCGAGATCGGCGGGTAGACCGGCCTCGATGCGCCCGGCGTCCGCCCGTCCGATGGCCTTGGCCGCCTCCCGCGTGATCGCCAAGAGCGCCTCCTCCAGCGTCAGGCCCGCGTCGCGCACGGCCAGCGCCGCGCACAGAGGGAGATCGCTCGTCGGGCTCGTGCCCGGGTTCAAGTCCGTGCCTACGGCCATGCGCACGCCCGCGCGGCGCAGCCTCTCGGCCTCGGGCGGCGCCTGCCCCAGCGTTCGCCAGGCGCCGGGCAGGAGTACCGCACGAACTCCGGCGCGACCCATGGCCTGAAGGCCGCGGGTCGAGGCCTGCTCGAGGTGGTCCGCCGACAGCGCGCCCAGCTCCGCCAGGAGCTCGGGACCGCCCAGATCCGCGAACTGACCGACGTGCGCGCGCACGTCCAGCCCGGCGCCCTGCGCGGCCCGCAGGATGCGTCGGGTCTCCGCGAGCGTGAACGCGCCCTCGTCGCAGTACACGTCCGCCGCCGAGGCGAAGCCCACGGCCGCGGGGATCATCTCGTCCACCACGGCGTCCACGAAGGCCTCGCGCCGGCCTTCGTACTCCGCGGGCAGCGCGTGGGCGCCGAGCAAGGTCGGCGAGACCCGGGCGATGCCCAGCGCGTCGAGGCGTTGGGCCAGGACCAAGAGCCGGAGCTCGCTCGCCACGTCGCCCCCGTAGCCGCTCTTCACCTCGACGCAGGTCACGCCGTGGCGACGCAGGGCGCGCAACCGTCGCGCTCCGCGGGTCAACAACTCCTCCGCGCCGGCGGCACGCGTCGCACGCATCGTCGACGCGATGCCTCCGCCCTCGGCGGCGATGGTCTGGTAGTCGACGCCCGCGCGCCGCCGCGCCATCTCCTCGATGCGGCTGCCCGCGAAGAGCAGGTGGGTGTGGGGATCGACCAACCCGGGCAGCACGGCGCGGCCCTCGAGGTCGATGATCTCGTCCGCCCCGCTCGGCGCCTCCGCCCGTGGACCGACCCAGGTCACGCGTCCGTCGCGCACCAAGATGGCGCCATCGTCGACGAGGCCGAGGCGTGTCGTCGGGTCGCCGTCGTCGGGGCCGGCGCAGGTGGCGATGCGGGCGCGCGTGAGCAGGAGCGAATGATTCATCCAGGACGCAATTAGCATCTGCAGCCCGGATGCTGCATCTTGTGAAGGTAACGGAGGCTTGGCATGAACATGGGCGCACGGCATTTTCCGCTGAGGACGATCCTCGGCTTGGCCCTCTTGGCCATGGGCTGCGGACAGGTCCTCGACACCGCGCCGCCCGACCCGGCCACCGACGCAGGCCACGCGGACTCGGGCGGAGGCACCTCCGACGCCAGCACCTCCGACGCCAGCACCTCCGACGCCAGCACCTCCGACGCCAGCACCTCCGACGCGGGCACGGTCGATGGCGCCATCGTGGGCTGCACCACCGATGCCCAATGCCCTGGCGGCTTCGTATGCGATGGCGTCGAGCGCTGTGTCGACGGATCCTGCGTCGCCGGAGAGCCGCTGGCCTGCGATGACGGCATCGAGTGCACGAGCGACTCCTGCAGCGAGGCGGACCACGGCTGCAAGTACGTGCCCTCGGATGCGCTCTGTCCTGGAGGGTCGGGGACGAGCCCCGAGATCTGTGCGCCCGCGGCTGGCGGCTGCATCGCGGCCACGCGCTGCACCAGCGATGGCGAGTGCCCGACCTCGAACTGCGCTGGCGTCTGGGGCTGCGTGGGAGGCGTCTGTCGCGTAGCGGCCGTGCCCACGATCCCCGTGGCCGAGTGCATGACCACCGAGTGCGCTCCCGGCGATCCACGCGCGGACGCCCAAGGTTGGGTCGTCACCCGTGACGCGAGCGTGTGCGACGACGGACAGAGCTGCACCTTCGATCGCTGCACCACGAGCGGAGCTTGCGAGAACGTCGCGCGGGACCCCTCCTGCGGCGATGGCTTCAGCTGCACCGCCGACCGCTGCGCGCCCGGAGCTGCCGGCGCCGACGGCGACAGCGGCTGCGTCCACACGCCGGACGCCACGATCTGCAACGACCACGCGCCCTGCACGGAGGATCTCTGTGCGCCCGACTCTTCGACGGGCTCCGCGGGCACGGGCTGCATCAACCGCCCCATCGCCGGATTCTGCAACGACGGGGCCACTTGCACCCGGGACGCCTGCAACCCCACCTCGCTGCGCCGCGACACCGACGGCTGCGTCTTCTTGCCGAACGACGCCCTGTGCCCGGACGCCACCGCCGGGACCTGCATCGAGATGGTGTGCTCCCCCGCGACCTCCCTCGACGCCTCGGGCTGTGGCGAGAACTGGAGGCCTGGCCTCTGTTCGTTCCTGACCACCCGCTGCGACGAGAGCGGCATGTGCGTCAACGCGCCTCTGCTCGACCTGTGCACGGGCGACGCCGACTGCGACGACGGCAACCCATGCAACGGCATCGAGATCTGCGGCGGACTCGGGCCCGGCTGCCACAGGATGACGAACTCCTGTCCGCAGGCTCCGGCGGGGAGCTGCCAGCTCGCCGTCTGTGACCGAACGGGGCCCGATCCGGTCTGCGCCTTCCGGCCCGATCCCGCGTGCTACGTCGCGATCACACCGGGCGTCTGACGCCGTCGCCGCTCGGCGCGCTTCGGCGCCTCGCCCGCGGTTCCCCACGGCCTCCAACCTCGGCCAGCCGTTGAATCTCAGGGCACGGCGCGACGTCTCCGTTGTGTCGTTGACGGGCGCTCCCAGGCGGGAGAGGCTCGCGACCTGGAGGAGTTCATGAAAAAGCAGCTCTGTGCCGTCTCCGGCCTGAGGGTCTTGGTCTTCGCGCTCTCCGTGGCGTTCGCCGCCCCCGCGCTGGCCCAACCGCAGCCGATCATCGAGCGCATCGAGCCGAGCTCGGGTCCGCCCGGGA
>JAACVI010000427.1 GCA_009992505.1 Myxococcales bacterium | reverse complement strand
CCGTAGCGGGCGAATCCTTCACCTCGCCTCGCGAGTATCGCAGGCGCCCGCCTGTCACTCAATGGTGCAGAGCGATGACCTCGCAGATGCTCCGTGGTCTTGCTTCTCTGCCTCGTGCCGGGCACGGTCTCCCGCATGCGAACGCCGTCGTCCCGCGCGGCGAGGATCTGCGCCCTGGCGATGGTCATCGCCGCCAGCGCCACCGCGAAGGGCGCCTGGGCCGAACCGACCTTGCGGGTGCGCGCCGAGACGCGCCTGGAAATGGGCGCCACGGCCACCGCGAGCGGCGTCGAGGTTCAGCTCACGCTGCGTGACGATCTGGGCGCCTCGATCGCGCACGCCAGCGTCGAGCTCAGCCTGCGCGGCCCGGAGGACACGGGCCCTACCCGCGTGGTCCGCACGGGCGACGACGGCCGCTTCGTGGCGACCCTGCGCGCGCCAGCGAACGTCACGGAGATCATCGCGCACTACCCGGGAGACGCCACCTACGCAGCCACCGAGGCCCAGCGCAGCATCGATCCCGCGCAGTCCGACACTCGTCTGGATCTCAGCCTGCCCGGGGGGACCGATCTCGATCTCGATCGAGCGGTCCATCCGTTCCGTGTGCACGCGAGCTCCGCAGCCGGCGCCGCCGGACTCCATGTGGAGATCTTCGACGAACTCGATCGCTCTCTGGCGCGCGGCGTCACGGATGGGGAAGGCGACTTCCAAGGAGCGCTCGCGGCGTCGACCCTGGGCCCACCGGGAGCGGGTCGCCTTCGAGCCCGGAGCGCGGGCGACGCGCGTCGCGCGGACGCGCAGGTGGAGCTGCCCGTGATCCGCACTCGCAGGATCTCCCTGACGTTGACCCTCCAGCCGAGGAAGGTGGAAGAGGATGGGGAGATCCGGCTCACCGGCCGACTCTTCGACTCCGCGGGCGGACTCGGTCGGCGCGCGGTCGGCATCTTTGGCGCGGGAGCCCATTGGGGCTCCAGGCTCACCGACGAAGTTGGGAACTACGACCTGAGACTCCCGGTACCCGCCGACACGCACGGCCGCCTCGTGGTGGAGGCTCGCTACGAGAGCGAGGGTCCCGGCCGCCCTGACGCGGTCTCCGCGCCGACTCGGCTGACGGTCGAGGCGCACACCTCGTGGGCCTGGCTGAGTCTGGCCCTACCCCTCGCAGCGTTGCTGCTGCTCGTGGTCTGGGGGACTCGCCCCCGCCGCGCCCGCAACGGGCGACGACGGGTCGCTCCCGTCGAGGGCACGCCCGCCTCCGTCGTCGTGGCCGGCAAAGCGCAGGGCCGTCGCCGCCAGTTCAACATCTTGGCCGGGCGAGTCGAAGACAGTCGCGACGGTCGGCCCTTGGCGAACGCGAGCGTGCGCGTGCGCCGCGGAGACGAGGTCGTGGCGGAGAGTCGAACCTCGGATTCGGGCGGCTTCCAGCACGCGGACCTTCCGCGAGCCACGCTGACGCTCGAAGTGGACGCACCCGGCTACGAGTTGTCGACCGCCGCCATCGTGGTTCCCCATCGAGGCGAGTGGAGCCAGACGAAGGTTCGACTGCGAAGCCTGCGCTGGCGGGTGGCCGAGGCGTTCGAGCCCGTGGCGGCGGAGATCCTCGGCTCGGCGGAGCGCGCGGCCACGCACACGCATCGCGAGGCGGCGGCGCTCAGCGTCGGAAGCCTGGCACCCGAGGTGAACGATCTCGCACAGGCCGTCGAGCGCGTGGCCTACGGCGCGGACGTGCCGGAACGGGTTCATGCGCAGGAGCTCGCCGAGCGCTCTGGGTCGGTCGCGCGAAGCCTACGACAGGTCCCTTCGAAGCCCGACGCGGATAGTTAGCCGCCAAACCGGACCGGGCCGGGTGACGTCCTCGTTGACGAAGAGACACAGCCGTTTCTATAGTCCGCGCGGCCGCACGGTTGGGGCCACGCACTCCCCGAGCGAGGATCGATGTCGCCTACACTCATCATCGTCATTGCCGTCGTCGTCG
>JAACVI010000366.1 GCA_009992505.1 Myxococcales bacterium | reverse complement strand
CACGCTCGACTCGGGCACCAGCGCGCCCAACCTCAGGGTGTGGATCTTGCCCCAGCGCCAGCCGTCCATGTCGGCGCCGAAGAGCGTCTCGAGGTCGTCGATGGCGGCCAGGAAGCCGGCCACGATGCGCTCGAAGCGTGTCTCCACCGCGTCGGTGGAGAGGTCGTCCCAGAGCACGGTGTCGCCCATCACGCCGTCGCCACGCGGGTAGGTCGCGTCGTAGCTGACCATGTCCTCGGGCGTCAGCAGCGCGCGCTCGATCACCTTGCGCACGTAGTGATCCGAGAGCTGACGGTTGCCGTCGAAGGCACCGTCCGCGAGCCAGTCGCCCTCGTCGTAGACCAGGTTCTGGACCACGCGGGAGTGGGCCAGGTTGAAGATGCTGGTGGCGATGGAGTCTGCGATGTCGTCGGCGCTCGGCGTGCCGTCGACGCCGTCGGGCGTGTTGAAGCTCCAGGCTTCGAGGCGCGTGGCCATTTCCGCCAGCTTGGCCAGCTTGGCGGCGCCCGCGGCCGCGACCACGTCCGTGAGATCGCTGTGGCTGCCGGGCGTCGCGGCCTCCTCCGCGGCGCGCGACAGCGCCATCAGGTAGAGCGGTGCGTAGCGACGACCGTGCGCGGACTGCACGTCGTTCTGCACCGACGACAGATCCGCGGGCGTCACGCCGCCGGCCTCGGTCAACTGCGTGAGCAACTCCGTGATGCGCGCCGCGCGATGACCGTTGTCGAAGCTACAGCCGATGAAGTGCGCGTCGTTCATCGGGTTGCCGTCGTCCGTGACGCCGACGGCGTCCGCGTTCGCGGTGGCGATGAAGCCCTTGGTGGGGTCCAGATCATGCGGGATGAACTGGTTGTCGAGGCGACCCGTCCACTCGTACTCGCCCGTGCCGGGCAGCACGAAGCAGGGCGCTTCGCCCATGGTGGTCGTGGGATCGTAGGTCATGGCGCGGGCATCGCGCACGGGCACGTGCACGTGGCTCGTGTAGTAGATGTCGCCCGTGTCGCTCGCGACCACCAGCGTCTGACCGCCCACCTCGAACTCGTGGAAGGCGTCGCGTGCCTCGTCCACGTTGGTCGCGTGATAGAGGCGGAAGAAGGCGCCGGCCTCGTTGCTGGGCGAGTTGCCCGTCCAGCGGATGCTGATGCCCTCGGTCGCCGTGCGCGAGTTGGGCAGGATCAGCCCGTGGTGCGGCACGTTCTCGAACACGACCTCATGGCTGGCGCCGATGTCGTCCATGATGGTCTCGGTGATCTTCTCGATCGGCACCTGCGCGCCGTTGAAGAGCACGGTGTCGGGCGCGCCGCCCGTGCCCGGCGTGATGGTCTCGAGGTAGGCGTCCGCGACGTCGTAGCCGCTGGTCGTCAGACCCCAGGCCACGTGGCGGTTGAAGCCCAGGATCGACACCGGCGTACCGGCGATCATCTGACCCGAGGCTTCCACGTCGCCGCCGCGCAGCGCCGTGTTGATGTGCGCCTGCCAGAAGAGGGGCGGGCTGGTCAGCGAGAGGTGCGGATCGTTGGCCAGGATGGCGTTGCCCGAGGCGGTCTTCGTGCCGCTGACGACGAAGGAGTTGGAGCCGCGCGTGTCGTCGCCGAAGTAGCGCTGGAAGATGTCCTCGATGCGCCCGAGATCACGCCGCGCGCCGTCGAGGCTGGCCGTGGACGGCAGGCGCAGGGGCGCGAGCGGGCTGGGCCGGGTCGGCCGGGCGCGCGTGCCCGTGTCCGTGCCCACGTTGGGGAAGCCGTCACGCACGTAGACGGGACGCGCAGGCTCGAAGGGGAAGAGGTCCCGGAAGGCGCCGGAGAGGCGCGCGACGCGAGGGTCGCCGGCGGCGCTGTCGAAGTTGGCGCGGAAGTGCGCGAGCGCGTCCGTCATGCCGATGTCGTCGGTGGCGTCGAAGCTCAGGGAGGCTGCCTGGAAGCGCGCGATGGCCAGCGTGTCCACCGGCGACCAGTCCGCGATGATGCCCACGGGCAAGGTCTCGTACACGCCGCGGGGCAGCTCGACCCCGCTCGAGGGATCACGTAGCTCGGCGATGAAGTCGTTCACACCCGCGACGTAGGCGTCGAGCAGCGCGCGATCGTCGGCGCTGAGCGTGGGCAAGATGGCCTGGGCGTTGCGCAGATGACCCGCGAAGCGCGAGTCGGCGTCGTCGGTGATCAGGCTGGGCGAGAGGCTGCCCGCGAACTCCGCCGTGCGGCCGGTGGCGGCGCGACGGATGAAGTCCATCTCGCCCATGCGGTCGCGCGCCTGCAGATAGCCCTCGACGCGCATCGCGTCGGGCATGTTGGAGGCGTAGATATGCCAGCCGCCGCGCGTGTCCTGCACCGCGTCCACCGCCTGGCTCAGGTCGGCCATGGACGACTCGGTCGTGATGGGCAGACCGTCGATCGTCGTGGCCGGACCCGCGTCCGCGCCCGTGTCGGTCGTGGCGTCCACGCCCGAGTCGGTCGGCGACGAGTCGTCCCCGCAGCCGACGAGGCCGAGCGACGTGGCGAGGGAGAGCGCGATGAGCGAGAGTGAGAACCGGGACATGGCATGACCTCCAGGCGACGAGGGTCGCGGCGCGCATCATAGCAGGACGGGATGAGACGCAACTCCGGCAGCCGATACGCGATAGGATGGCATTGCGGTAGAGCGCCCGGGAGATGACGTGACGACGGCAGACGAAGATTGGAGACCGAGCGCGAGCTTGCCTCGAAGGCCGACAGACCAAGAGCGCGACCGTGCGCTGGCGGCCATCCCGCGAGGCCGACTTCAGCGCAGGGCGCGCGTCCTGTGGGTGCAACGCCTCGAGTCCGTGACCCTCGAGAGCGGCGCTGATGTGACCGTGTTTCACCCGGACTACGAGGAGTTCTCGCCCCGTGAAGACGAGTTCGACTGGAGTGGGCTCGCGACGACTGGCAAGCGCGAAGTCTATCGCGGCTCGCAGCGCGTGCCGCTACGCCTGAGGCAAGCGGCGGACGAGGCGCGCGCGCGACTCGAGGAGCTGCGCGAGGCGAACGGGGCGGCCTGCGACGTGGAGCTGGTCGTGCGTGGAGAAGACGTCGCGGTCCTGCGCCAGGGCCGCACATGCCTCGGCTTCGGATTGGTGAGCGGGCAGGTCCTCGGTCGCTGGCGGCCGCGAGAGGCAACGCCAGAGGCCGCACCGACGCGCAAGGTCGGCGTCCGTGAGGCGACCTCTGCCATGCTGGGAAGCGGCCTGGTGATCGGGGGGGCGTTGGCCGGCGGGCTCGTAGGCGGCGCAGCCCTGGGCGTCGGCGTCGGACTGATGGTGGCCAGCAGGGCCTTCGCAAAGATGGACACGAATTGATGCAACTGGGGGGCGTGGATTCCGAGAAGCAGGGAGAGCGCGGCGACGAGGCCGCGAGAGCCTAACGAGGAAGCCATGACCGAGCCCCAACGCATCCAACACAGCCGCAGCGCCGCCCCCTCCACCGATTCCCGCCCGAGTCCCCAAGGCGAGGCCGATACGCTGCTGCGGGACGCGCGGCACGCGCTGGCCCGTGCGGCGACAGGCAGCGGCACGCCGGCCGAACGCCAGCAAGCGCTGAACGCGTTGATGACGCGAGCGAGCCGTCTTCCGCAGGCAGGCGTCCGGGCCGCCACGGTGGACAGTCTGCGTTCGGTGTTTGGGCAGCTCGAGGCGGCGAGCCAAGCGGATGCCCACGAGCAAGGCATCGAGACTGTCGATTGGATGCGCTCGGCGCGAACCCGTCCCCGCGCGAATGCCCATCGAACTGGCGTCTCGCGCGCGGCTTCCGGGGCGATCTCGACGTTCGAGACGGCGATCCGCGATGCGCCAGAGGTCGTCCTGCACGCAGACGTCCCGCAGGGCGTCGACGGCCTGACACGCGAGATCGTCGCGCACCTCGACGTCTGCGCTCTGGCCGCGAACTTCACGCGCCAGCAGATCACCGACGCCGCCATCCGGGCCGGCGCGCGCCCCACGCTGGCGGCCCAGCTCGCCGAGGACGTCGCCACGCATGCCCAAAGCCAGCTCGCGTCGGGCATGATCGACGTAGCCCAGGCGCGCCTGCGCGATCTCAGCGCCCACGTGCATGAAGCCGCTGTCTCCCCCGATCAATTGGTGGCGGGTCTCCTGGCCGCGCCCCGGGACGGCCTGCGGCTGTTGCATGAGCTGGGCGTGCCGGCAGATGAATTGCAGCGCCTGGGAGCGGACATCAACCGCTTCAACGACCCGGCGTCGGGTCTGAGTCACTCGCAGCGCAACACCCTGCACGCGCGAATCGTCGGCCGAACAATGGGCCTGGCCGAGGACGCCAGCCGCAGCGCGGCGTCCGCCGCCGCGGAGCTCGACCAGCTGCGCGAAGAAGACCCCGAGCGCATCTTCGCCACCTTCCCCTGGGCCGCGGAGGAAGCCGCGCGCTCGCTCTCCATCGACCGCGCCACCGCCAGTCGCATCGCCCATGGCAACGGCACGGGCAGCCTGCTCGCGCGCGCGGTGCACGACCGTCGCGAGGCTATCGAGAGCCATGACCGGATGGTGGAGGTGGGCATCAAAGTGGGGATCCTGTTGGCGCAGATCGCCACGTCTGTGCTGGCGAGTCCGCTCGCCGGTGCGCTGGTCGGGGCCACGCTGAACGCGGGGCTTGGCGTGGACGAGGTCATGCACGCCCGCGAGATGGCGCGCCTCACGCAAGGCGCCGCGGCCACGGGCCTGAACAGTCACGGCGCGGGCGAGGCGGCGCGTCGCGAGGCTGACAGCGCCGAGACGGCAGCGGTCGCGGAAGTGGCCCTGAGCGCGATGTCGCAGCTGAACCACGCGCCGGCGCACCTCGGGTTAGGCCATGTGGTGCGGGAAGTCGTCGACGAGGCGGCGACGGATGGAGTGGTCGCGGGCGTGAGGAGCAGCTACCTCGAACGCTCCGAGGCGAGCGACAGGAGCGACCTGCCCGCCCCATGAGGCAAGGCTCCATACGGTGCGTCGAGGTCGCCGGCTGCCCGCGTCCCGAGCATGCGCTACCATTCGCCGCAGCACGCCATGAACACTCGAATCATCACTCTCGCGCTCGTGGGGCTGCTCGCAGCCGCGCTCTTCGTTTCCGTCGTGGCCTCCGAGGCGACGGCGCAGCCGGCCGCAGCCGATCGACAGACGATGCTGGGTCCAGGGCTGTACGTCTTCCAGACGCGCATCCTGACGGCGACCTGCGGGGACGCGGATCGCACGGGCTACGTGACGACCTACCTGGCGACCATCGACGGCATCCCCGGCGAGCGCTCGATGTCGATGGTGCTCGTGAACTCCGACTACTGGAAGATGTGGGCGCTGACGGTGACGCCGGCCCTGCACGTGGTCGGCAGCTCGGAGCAGGCACGCATCCACGGCACCAACGGCTTCGACGTCAGCCTGCACGGCGATCAGCTCACCGGGCAGGGGACGCGCACGTACCAGATGGGCGAGAGGCACTGCAGCGTCAGCTTCGACGCCCTCCTTCGCCGCGTCGACCGCTAGCTCGCGAGCACGACCCGACGATGCCGAGCTTCAGCTCGTGTGCGGCGAAGACGGCTGACGCGCAGCGTCGACAGCCAGGACCAGATCCGCGTGGATTCGGGGGTCCGCGGACGGGGTCGCGCGGGGTCTGGCGCGTACGGTTGACCAATGTCAAGGTGGCGCCATGACCTCCACGCAAGCCGAGATCGAAGTCTCTTACGACGTCTCCAACGACTTCTTCCGCCTCTGGTTGGACGAAGCCATGCACTACACGTCGGGCAGCTACCTGACGGGTGACGAGACGCTAGAGCAGGCCCAGATCCAGAAGAGCGAGATCCTCGCCGACTACGCCGAGGTCACGCCCGACAGCTTCGTGCTCGACATCGGCTGCGGCTGGGGCTCGAACCTGGAGTTCTTGGCGACGCGCCGGAGCGTGAAGCGCGCCCGGGGCATCACGCTCTCGACCGAGCAGTGCAACTACATCCACGAGCGCGGCGTGCCCGGCGTCGAGGCGGTGGTCTGCGACTATGCCCTGCACGAGCCGGAGGAGCCCTACGACGCGCTCGTCTCCATCGAGATGATCGATCACCTCTGCTCGCCCGCTCAGGCCACCAAGGGCATGGCGGTCGAGCTCTACCGCAAGTACTTCGAGAAGACGGCGAGCTGGGTGAAGCCCGGCGCCTGCTTCGGCTTCCAGGCCATCCTGCGCAACCGCGTCCCGCGCAGCCGCAAGGACCTCGAAGACCTCGCGTTCACGGCCGACGTGATCTTCCCCGGCGGTCTCAACCCGCGCCTGGAGGAGCTGGTCCAGGCCGTGAACCCCTACTGGGAGGTGCTCGAGCTGCGCACCCAGCGCGAGAGCTACGGCAAGACCACCGCGGAGTGGCTGCGTCGCATGACGCTGCACGAGGCCGAGATTCGCGAGAAGTTCGGCGATCAGGTGTTCGACGACTACGACCGCTACCTCTCGACGTGCGTACGCGCCTTCGAGCGCCACTGGTCCAGCGACGTGCAGATGAAGCTGCGCAAGATCGGCTGAGACCCGTCGCCACGGGGCGAGTGCCACTAGAATGAATGGATTCGGCCATGCGGCCGGTTGCCATGCCGGGAGGGCCGTGCTTGAACGCGCGTCCCCAGGCAGGGTGTAAGGAAAAGGGTGATGATTATGAACCGCGCTCAGCTTCTCGAGCTCTTCAAGAAGACCGCCGCCGAGATCGCCGAGAAGGACTTCGCGTCCGTCTCCGAGGACTCGGTCATTGCGTCCATGGGCGTCGACTCTCTCGCCATGCTCGAGGTCGTGGGCGAGATGGAGCGCGAGCTCACGATCCAGATCCCGGACGATCAGCTCGTCGGGCTCGAGACGGTGCGTCAGCTGCTCGACATGCTCGAGAAGCGCGTCAGCGCCTGATTCTGCGGCCCGCCCCTCGATCAGGGGCCGTCCTCAATGCAGGAGGCGGCCTGCGCGGATCGAGCCCACGCTTTCCCAGGGCTCACGCTCCGCGGCGCGGATCTCGGCGGCGGGCACGAAATGCTGCGCCCCGGTGCGCACGGCGCCCAGCTCACGGAAGGGCAGCGGCCCCACCGCGGTCGCATCGGCCTCGGCGGCCTCCGCCAGGGGCGTGAGGTCGAGCGTCGCGCTGTCCAGCGCCCCGGCGTCGAGCGTCATGGCGTCGAGCACGATCATGCGGGGCAGGTCCACACCCGCGGCCCGCACCAGGGCGGCCCCGCTGGAGGGCAGGACATCCAGATCGAGCAGCCGGGGCCGTTGATCGGCGCCCTTCTGAAAGTGGAGCGTGGCGAAGGGCATGATCCCGAGGTGGGCCGCGACGCGCGCCGCCGCTCGCTCGACCGCCGGATCGTGCAGGGTGCGCTCCGTCAGCGCCAGCGGGCCCTGCCCCCGCGCCATCTCCCGAGGCACGAGCGCCCGCAGGCGGCCGTCGCGACCGAGCAGCAGGTCGACGGCGAACTCGGCGCCGATCAGCACCTCCTGGAACAGCACGTCGTCGGCCCGCGCCGCCGCCAACAGCTCTTCACGCGAGAGCACGATCCCACGCCCCCCATTCCAGGCGCCATGGGGCGAGAGCACGCGCAGCGGCAAGCGGGGATCGGCGCCCGCCAGGATGTCGGCGGAGGTCCACGAGCGGGGAGTCGGGACGACGCCCTCGACGGCCTGCGCCAGCGCCAGCTTGTCGTCCGCCAGGGCGAGCAGCCGCGGCCGCGCCAGAGCCAGCGCGACACCGGCGGCCTCGAACACCTCACGCGCGTGGGCCAGCGCGGGCAGCTCCGCGACCGAGCCCGGCACGATCACGTCGATGCGATGGCGGAGCGCGAGCGCGAAGAGCGCGGAGAGGTAGCTCGGCTCGTCCGCCGGCGGCAGCGAGCAACGATGATCCGCCGGGACCAGGAAGAGCCCGGGCGCGTAGCGGTCCATGTCGGCGGCGAAGACCGACAAGTCACCGCCCGCCAGGACCTCGAGGGATGCCATGGCGGAGGCGCTACCGGCGCCGGTGACGAGCACGCGCGGAATCATGGCTTGGACCGATGCAACCACCACGCCAACGGATTCGAACGCGAAGTGGGGGTCCCCGATCGAGAAAGCGCCACGAATTGGCCACGTCGTCGATGCGATCGGGGCTTCCGAAATTTCACCCTTGCACGGTACCTTTTCAGGACTCCGCGATTGGGGAGCGTCCAAGGCAGGTCCGGTCGAGGGTCCATTGCACCCTTCGTTGCAGTGCCTATCTCCCGACCATGGCGAAGACCGTGCGGGACGTGATGAACCACGAGTGCTTCACGCTCGGGGTGAATGATGAGGTCAAGCAAGCCCTGTCGGGCCTGATCGCGTTTGGGGTCACGGGCGCGCCCGTGCTCGACGCAGCAGGTCAGGTGCTCGGCGTGGTGTCGCTGATGGATCTGGTCGAGCTCGACGGGAAGGAGCATGTGGGCGAGCACATGAGCGCGCCGGCGATCACGACCGATGCGGACGCTTCCCTGGAAAAGGCTGCGCGGGCGCTGGTCACGCGCAACCTGCACCGCCTGGCGGTGGTCGACGCCTCGGGCGAGATCTGCGGCGTGGTCTCGGCGACGGATCTGCTGCGCGGACTGCTCGGGCTGCCGCCTCGGCATCCCCGCGCCTTCCCGGGTCTCGACCTCGATCCGGCCGTGGCCTTCGGGAACGGCGCGCGACTGCTCACCGAGGAGATTTCCTCGGCCCCCGACGGCCCCGGTGTGCTGGTGCTGGTCCACCATGCGCGCGGCGACGCGGAGACGATCGTCTGGGCGGAGGAGGCGAGCAACGTGCGCACCCGCCTGTACGAGCTGGTGGCGATTCCCCAGACGGATGCACGACTCGCGGCCCTGATCACCAAGGATCACGAGCACCTCTGCTTCCGCGCCGCGAGCGTGCGCCACGACGCGCTGAGGAAAGACGTCGCGCGACGGCTGCGCGAACGGGTGGAGAGCTTCTCGGGGCCGCGCTAGCGAGAGCGCGAGCGCGCTCGACTTCGCCCGCGTTGTTGGCGAGCCTCGGGCAGCTCCGATGCCACGCCCCTACGAACTGCTGGACGAGGTCGCGACCGACGAGGGAACGCTCGAGCTGCGTCGACGTGGGGAGCGGGACTTTCTGATCCTGGTCGGAGGTCGCGTGCTGATGACGAGCGCGCTGACGACCACGGAGCTCGCATTGGCGGAGCACGGTTGCCGCGCGGTGTCGGAGCTGCCGCGACCGAGGATCCTGCTGGGAGGGCTGGGGCTCGGCTACACGCTGCGCGCGGCGTTGGACACGCTGCCGAGACACGCCCTCGTGGTCGTGGCCGAGCTGAACGAGAAGGTCGTGGAGTGGAACCGCGGCCCGGTCGCCGTCGCCAACGGCCAGGCGCTGGCCGACCCGCGCGTGCGCGTCTTCGTGGGTGACGTCATGGGCGAGGTGCGTCGCGTCGCGACCGAGGCCCGCGTACCACGCTACGACGCCATGCTCTGGGACCTCTACGTCGGGCCCAAGCCCACGGGCGGCGGGCGGGATCCTCTCTACGGCAACGAGAGCCTGCGGAGCATCGCGGCCGCGCTGTCGGAGACTGGAGTCCTCGGGGTCTGGAGCGAGACGCGCAGCCAGGCCTACGAAGCGCGCCTGAAGAAACAGGGCTTCACGGCGCAGCGCATCGCCACGGGTCACGGCGGCGTGCGTCACGCCGTCTACCTGGCCCGCAAGGGCACGTCTCGCGGCAAGACGAGCGCTCCTGGCGCGCGCGTGCGGCGTCAGAAGAAGCGCTGAGACCGCGCGGGCGCCGGACACT
>JAACVI010000365.1 GCA_009992505.1 Myxococcales bacterium | reverse complement strand
GAACGTGCCGCGACCGTCGTTTTGATAGAGGCGCGTCTGCCCGTCTTCGAAGGGCGTGGCGACGGAGCAGAAGCGCTGCCCGGCGGCGACCACGACATCGTCGTCTCCGTCGGCGTCGAAGTCGGCGGCGGCGACGCCCCAACCCCAGGCCGCGTCATCCACTCCGGCCGCGTTCCCGACCTCGTCGAACTCGCGCGGGCCCGTGGCCAGGTAGAGCTTGTTGCCGCCCCGGCCCCAGTAGCCCTCGATGTGCGGGCGGCCGTCGAAGATGGACGACACGAAGAGATCGAGGGCGCCGTCGCCATCGAAGTCGGACACGGCCAGGCCCATGGCGTTGTCGGCCAGGCCGAAGCCGCTGGGAATCGTCTCGTCCGTGAAGTGCCCGCCGGGGCCGCCGTAGAAGAGGCGACCGAATCCGAAGTCGACGGTCACGGGCAGGTCCAGCTCGCCGTCCTGGTCGAGGTCCACGAAGCGCGCCGCGAAGGACCAGGTGCCCGCGGGGTCGAGGCCTTCGAGGTCGAGGCCGGCAGCCGTCGTGACGTCCTCGAAGTGCCCTGGATTCGCCGCGCCGAGATTGTGCAGGAGGCGCGCGTGGGCAGTGGAGCCGGAGCCGCCCGCGAACGTACGCGGGCGCCACGCCGTGGTGTAGACGTCGAGGTAGCCGTCGCCGTCGTAGTCGCCGACGACGATGCTCATCATCGAGTGGCTGACGCCGTCCTCGAGGGCCGCGCCGCGCGCGCGACCGACCTCCTCGAAGTGACCGTCGCTGAGCTGGTCGTAGAGCCTGAGACGCTGCGTGCCGACACCGCCGACGACAAGATCGAGATCTCCGTCGCCGTCGAGGTCGCCGAAAGCCGCGCCATTCGTGGGCAGGTCCTCCGTGATGCCCACGGCCGCCGTCACGTCCTCAAAGTGCCCGTCGCCGAGGTTGCGGAAGAGCAGATCCGTATCGTCCATGCGGGTCACGAAGACGTCGGGCCAGCCGTCCCCGTCGAAGTCTCCCACGGCCACGCCGCCCGTCATCGCCGGCACCTCGCAGTAGCGCTCGTCCACGTAGGGACAGGCGTCGGCGCAGAAGCTCGCGTATTGCACGTAGTCGAGACCGGCTTCCGTGGTGACGTCCGCGAAGGTCGTGGGAGCAGACCAGGCGCCCCTACCGGGACCCGCGTCGAGAGCGGCGTCGGGCGCGGCATCGATCGAGGCGTCGGCCATGGCGTCTGGGGCGGCGTCGGCGGATCCGTCCACGCGGGAGGCGTCCACGCAGGAGATCACGTCGAGGGCCGGCGCCTCCACGCGAGCACCGCGCGCATGGGACACCGCCGCGTCCATCCCCGAAGGCTTCGCGCCGTCGCAGGCCGCGCCACCCAGGAGCACGCCGCATCCGAGCAGCAGCGTCGCCCACCCTCGCCTCGGGGCGAGACGAGGCGGCAAGGTCGTGAGTGTCCTCGGCATGCCCAAGCTCAAGGTAGCCGGTGTGGAGGGCACAAGACAGCGCGCGCAGGACGCCTCGTCCCGCCGGCGAGACCAGGGATGAGGTTTTTCAACGGGCTGCTAACCTCCGGGCCCATGACGATCTCTCGGCGCTGGGGACGGAAGCTGCAGGTCACGTGGGCGCTCATGGGCGCCCTCCTGGGCACGTCTGCCTGGGCTGGCCCTGCCCTGGCGCAGGGAGCGAGCGACGCCGGTACGCCGTCGACATCACAGGCGCCGAGCGCGCCCGCGGCGCCCGTGCTGGTGCCACCGCACCTGCTGCAATTCGTGCAGGCGGCCTATCCCCAGGCCGCCGAGGCGGAGGGCCTCGAGGGCACGGTGGTGCTCGACATCACCATCGCCGCGGACGGCACCGTCACCCACGCCGTGGTCACGGAGTCCGCGGGCCATGGCTTCGACGAGGCCGCCATCGACGCGGTGCAGCGCTTCGAATTCGAGCCCGCGACCCGCGACGGCGTGCCCATCCCCGTGATCATCGGCTACCGCTACGTCTTCGAGTTGCGCGTGCCCGAGCCGCCGCCCCCCGCCGAGGTCGAGGCGCCCGCGACCGGCGGCATCGAGGGTCATCTGCTCGGCCTCGAAGATGGACTGCCCCTTCCGGACGCCGAGGTCATCCTGACGGGTCAGGAGGGCAGCGTCGCGTTGCGACAGGTCACGCAGGCGGACGGCACCTTCCGCTTCGACGAGCTGCTCCCCGGCACCTACGCGCTGCGCGTGATCACGCCCGAATACGGCGACATGGATCAAGAAGAGGTGGTCATTCCGGGGGAAGTGACCGAGGTCACCTACCGCATGCGCTTGGCAGAGGAGCCGCCGGACGACCTCACTTTCGGGGCCACGGCCATCGTCGATCCGCCACCGCGCGAGGTGACGCGGCGCACCATCAGCCGCGAAGAGATGACGCGCATCCCCGGCACGCGCGGCGACGCACTGCGCTCCGTGGAGCTCTTGCCCGGTGTGGCGCGGCCTCCCTTCGGCGCCGGGGCGCTGATCGTGCGCGGCTCTTCGCCCAACGACTCGCAGGTCTTCTTCGCGGGCAACCCCGTGCCCCTGCTCTACCACTTCGGCGGGCTCACGAGCTTCGTCAACGGCGGCCTGCTCGAGCGCATCGACTTCTTCCCGGGAAACTTCTCCGTGCGCTACGGGCGAAAGATCGGCGGCATCCTCGAGGTGACGCCGCGTGACCCAGCCACCGACCGATTTCACGGCAACCTCGACTTCAACCTGATCGACCTCTCCTTCCTGGTCGAGTCCCCCGTGGGCAGCGACGCCTCGGTCGCGGTCGCCGGTCGTCGCAGCATCCTCGACGCGGTCTTCCAAGCCGCCTTGCCCCAGGACGTGCTCGACAACCTCTCGGCGCCTGTCTACTGGGACTACCAGGGCGTCGCGAGCTGGCGACCGACGGATCGCGATCAGGTCCGCCTCTTGCTCTACGCCTCGAGCGACAGCTTTCGCTTCTTCCTGAAGAACGCGGACGGCAGTGATCCAAGCATCCGCGGCAACCTGAGCCTGTCGACGCGCTTCTTCTACAACCAGCTCTCCTGGACGCGGCAGCTGACGAACCACGTGCAGCAGGAGGTCCAGTGGATGAGCGGCACCACGAAGCTCCACTTCGCGCTCGGTGATCTCATCGCCTTCGACGCCAACTTCCTCAGCAACTACGGGCGCGCCGAGTGGCGCGTTCAGCTCTCGCATCGCGTACGCCTGATCGGTGGGCTCGATCTCGCGGTCGTGCCCTTCGACGTCGGATACACGGGGCCTGCGCTGCAGCAGAGCGAAGGCGCGGCCGAGCGCGATCCGCTCACTGGGCAGGCGATCGACTCGAGCCACTTTCAAGGCACGGCCGTGCAACCGGGCTTCTACCTGGAGAGCGACCTCGGCCTCACGCCGGAGCTCGAAGTCATCCTCGGGCTGAGGCTCGACTACTTCAAGGAGATCGACGCCTTCGTCTTCGATCCACGTCTGGTGGCGCGCTACCAGGTGCACGAGGGAACGACCTTGAAGCTCGGCGCGGGCATGTTCGGCCAGGCTCCGGCGTTCCAGGAGTCGAGCGTCGACATCGGCAACCCGGCGCTCGCGCCCGTTCGCGCGGCGCATTTCGGCCTCGGTGTGGACCAGGACTTCGGCAGCGGCATCAGCCTGGGCGTGGAGGGCTTCTACAAGCAGCTCTGGAATCGCGTGGTCGGCGTGCCCAAGGGCTTGCCGCCCCGCTTCACCAACGAGGGCATCGGCCGCATCTACGGCCTGGAGGTCTCGGGCCGCATCCGGCCCGGGGGTCGACGGTTCTTCGCCTATCTCTCCTACACCCTCTCGCGCTCCGAGCGACGCGATCACCCTGGGGATCCCTGGCGGCTCTTCGACTTCGACCAGACGCACATCTTCACGGTCGCCGGGGTCTATCGCCTGCCCCGCGGTTGGGAGGTCGGAGCCACGCTCCGGCTGGTCAGCGGCAACCCCGGCACGCCCGTCACGGGCGCGGTCTACGACGGGACGAACGCCGTCTATTCGCCCCTGAGCGACGCGGTGAACTCGACGCGCAGCCCGCTCTTCAACCGGCTCGACGTGCGCATCGCGAAGCAGTGGACGTTCCAGAGCTGGAAGCTGTCGCTCTATCTGGACATCCAGAATGTCTACAACCAGAACAACCGCGAGGGCACGCGCTACAGCTACGACCTGTCCCAGAGCGCGGCCATTCGCGGGCTGCCCATCTTGCCCGCGCTCGGGATCCGGGGGGAATTGTGATGAACGCGAAGAATCGCAGCGCGCACTTGGCGGTCGTTTGGCTCGCCTCGCTCGGCGCTCTGTCGGCGTCGGGTTGCTCGAACAACTTCAGGCCCGCGTCCCTGGTGAACCATGCGCGCGTGCTGGGCGCGCGCATCGAAGTGCTGGGCGATCCCACGCGCTCCAATCCGCGTCCGGGCGAATCGGCCACCGTGCGCTGGCTGGTGGGTTTCCCGGCGGAAGAGCAGACCCTCTCCTGGGCCTTCCTCACCTGCGTACCGGAGGCGACGAGCTATGGCGTCCCCCAATGCGCCCACGCCGTCGGGACTCCCGCGGTACAGCTCGAACCCGCCTTGGGCGCGCCACACGTGGAGCTCGCCATCCCGAACGAGGCCACGCTCGGCGACGCAAACCAGCTGCTGATGCTTGGGAGCATCTGCGCGCAGGATCAGGTGAACACCGACCCGACGGTGCAGGCTGCCTGCGCCAACCCCGACGGCGATGGCACGATCGTCACGCTGCGGGTGCCCATCGAGCGCGACGGCATGACCAACCACAACCCGAGCTTGGACGCCGTCACTCTGAACGACGAAGTCCTGGACTACATGGCTGCCCCGGACGCGCCTGGCACGGGCTGCGCCGGTGGAGACGCACCCCAGATCGTGTGGAGCGAAGACGTGGTCGCGCTTGCGCTGACGGCCGTCGACGGAAGCCGCGAGACCTACACGGTGAACCGCGGCGCACCACCCGTGGCCACGGATGTGCTCGAGGATCTACTGGTCGAGGACCTCAGCACGGCGGGCGAGATCGATCTCCACTTCGCCTACTTCGATGACCTCGACCCGACCATCGACCTCGAGTGGACCTTGCCCGCGCTGGCCGAAGTCGCCGCCGATGGAACGCTCGTGCGCCTCACCTTCACCATGCGTGACGGCCGCGGCGGCTTCGACTTCATCCAGCGCGCCGTCTGCGTCGTCGCACCCTGACGAGCGAACGTCGGCGCGACCCATTTCACCGTGAGGTCCAGCGCTTGCGCGGACCCTGAAGCATCGAGCGCGGAGACGGACCGCCTGACCCGTGTGCAGTGCGCCGCGGGAGCGCACCTACGAGGCCGGCGCGCGGCTGAGCCCACGTCTTCTGGTGTCCGCTTTGGTGGTAGGGTCGCCCAGGGTGAAGACTCTCGAACGACGTCTCGGGCTTCCGGCCGTGGTGGCGATCAGCATCGGTGCCATGCTCGGCAGCGGGCTCTTCGTGTTGCCAGGCATGGCCAGCGCGTTGACGGGCCCGAGCGTCTGGATCGCCTACATCGTGGCGGGCGCCATGGTGCTCCCCGCGGCGCTCTCCAAGGCGGAGCTGGCCACGGCGATGCCGACCTCGGGCGGCACCTACGTCTACATCGATCGCGCCTTCGGACCGCTGGTGGGCACGATCGCGGGCCTGGCGCTCTGGCTCTCCCTGTTGCTCAAGAGCGCCTTCGCCCTGGTCGGCTTCGGCTCATACCTCTCCGCGGAGATCGGCGACACGCTGCCGCTGCTGCCGACCTCCCTCGTGCTGCTCGGCCTGGTGGTCGCGCTCAACGTCGCCGGCGTGCACAAGATCGGCAAGATCCAGCTCGGCGTCGTCGGCATCGCCCTCAGCGGTCTGATCGTGCTCTCGCTCTGGGGCGCGCGCAGCTTCGACCATGCCAAGCTCGAGCCTGCCTTCACGGGCGGCACCATGGGCTTCGCCCAGGCCGTCGCCTTCGTCTACATCGCCTTCGCGGGCGTGACCAAAGTCGGCGCCATCGCGGAAGAGGTGAAGGACCCAGGGCGCACACTGCCCCGCGGAATCCTGCTCTCTCTGGGCCTCGTGACCATCGTGTACGGCGCCGTGGTCCTGTGCCTCGTGGGCAACGTCCCGGAGCCCGAGCTGGCCGGCGATCTGCGACCCATCTACACGCTCGCGCTGAGCGTCTCGGGCCCGGTCGTGGCGTCACTGGTTGCGCTGCTCGCGGTGCTCACCATGACCTCCATGGCCACGTCGGGCGTCCTGGCCGCGTCGCGCTTCCCCTTCGCCATGGCGCGCGACGATCTCCTGCCGCCGCAGTTCCGACACATCTCGGAGCGCTTCGGCACCCCGACCTTCGCCATCGTGGCCACGGGGCTGACCATGGCCGCGGTGCTGGCGACCATGGACATCGCATCCATCGCCAAGCTCGCCAGCTCGGCCATGATCGCCGCCTTCATCGCGGTGAACGCGGCCGTGATCGTACTGCGTGAGAGCGACGCGCGCTGGTATCGCCCGAGCTATCGAGCGCCCTTCTATCCCTGGGTCCAAGGCTTCGGAGTCATCGGCGGCGTTGGCCTGTTGGTGGCGACGGGTTGGCTCGCCGGACTCGCGCTCGTGGTCATGGTGGGCGCTGGGCTGCTGCTCTACTTCGCCTACGGTCGCAAACGCACGGATCGCCGAGGCGTGCTCGGACGCCTGGGACCACGTCGCGAGCTGCTGCAGGACTTCGAGGACGTGCTGCCGAGCGACGCCGCCGCCGTGGTCGCGTTGACCGGTCGCGAGCGCTCCGCGGAGACGCTGGTCGAGGTCGGCGCGGCGCTGGCGGAGGGCGGTCGCGTGGAGGTGCTCCATCTCTCGGACGTGCCCGAGCAGATCGGCATGGGCACGGTGCTCGACGACGACGGCGGCGTCCGCGCCCTCGAACGTCGGCTGCTCTCCTTCGGACGCAAGCATCAGTGGAACGTGGAATTCGACGCGGTGGCGACGCGTGACGTGGTCGAGACGATCCACCGCGCGACCGTGACCGTCGGCTGTCGCTGGCTCGTCATGCCGTGGCGCGAGAGCAGCGTGCTCGGGATCACCTCGGTCAATCCGCTCGGCTGGCTGATCAACAACCTCACGTCGAACCTCGCGCTGCTGCGCGACGCGGGCGTACGCGAGATCTGCGAGATCCTGGTGATCCCCCAGCCCGGACCCCACGACGTGCTCGTGGCCTCCACGGCCGAACGCCTGGGCGCGGTGCATGAGGCGCGCATCGTCTTCGCGCGCTTCGTGCACGACGACGCCACGGGCCTCCAGATCCAGTCCGAGGTGGACTACCTCGAGCAGGTCAGCGTGCTCTGCGACCGCGACCACCGCACCATCGTGCTGCGCGGAAAGAACGAGGTCGCCGCCATCGTCGCCGCCAGCGTCCAATACGATCTGCTGGTGCTGGGCGCGTCGGGCGACCGCCACATGAAGCACATCCTCTGGCCGCCGGTGGAAGAACGCGTGATGCGCGAGGCGAGTTGCTCCGCGCTGGTGCTGCGACGTCCACGCAAGCTGGTGCACGACGCGCTGCGCACGTCGAGCGCGGAGCGTCGCAACGAGGGCCACACGCTGGTCGAGATGATCTCGCCCGAGCTGCTCGAGGCGCGGCTCGAGGTGAAGGACAAGGCGGAGCTCTTCCGCGCGCTGGCCGAGCATCTGGCGCGCGCCAGTGACAGCGAGCCCAAGGTGATCGAGAAGGCCTTGCGCGAGCGCGAAGAGACGCAGAACACCGCCGTGGGCAACGGAGTGGCCCTGCCCCACGCCACGCTCCAGGGCGCGACCCAGACCTACCTCGGCATCTTCACCGTGGCCGAACCCCTCGACTACAACGCGCCCGACGGCGGTCGCGTCGACGTGCTCTTCGCGACGCTCGGTCCGCCCTCGGACCGCAACCACCACCTGCGCGTGCTCGCGGCCATCGCCCACCGCATCCACGAAACCGACCTACTCGCGCGCGTGCGCTGTGCGGAGAGCCGTGAGGCGCTGCAGGCGGCTGTCGAGGCCTGCGACGGAGACAGCGGGCCCCGCCCGAGCAGCGACTGACGAGCGCCCGCGGGCGCGAGTCGAAACCGCGCGCCGCGTCTCAGGGAGCGGCGGGCGGGGAGAGCCAGATGGCGTCGCTCACTCGAGCGGAGAGGCGCACGTCGAAGCCGTCCGCGGTCGCGCGGTCGACGGAGTTGCGCAGCACCTCAAGGCTCACCCTGGAGGCGCGGAAGGGAGCCACGAGGCGTTCCGGCAGCGTGAAGTCACCCGAGTCGTCCACGAAGCAGTGAAGCTCGGTCGCGCCCGCGGGTCGCGCGCGCAGCACTACCTCCACGCTCGATGCGGCCGCCCCCGCCCAACGAACGCGCACGCCGTCGACCGGCCAGAGGGCCATGCCCTCGCCCTGCGAGGCGGGCATGACAATGGTCGGAAGCGCCGGCATGGGGGTCTGGAGATCGAGGCTCGCGAGCTCGTCGCCGGGCAGCTCGTCCGGCAGGCTGCTGGCGCTGATCGCCGGCGCCATGGCGACCTCGGCGCAGTCCACGGAGAGCGGCGCGGGGAAGGTCGTGACGTCGCAGAAGGTGATGGCACGAGCGGCAGGGCCGTAGGCGACGCGGAAGGCGCCCGCGCAGGCGGGCTCGAGCGCCGGGCTGTAGGACGCGGGCTGAGGGTCGGCCGCGAGCAACAAGCACGCGCCCTCTTCGTCGAGGCGTTCGAGCTGCGTTCCCTCAGCCGCCCTGGCCAACCACGCTTGAAGATCGCAGCGCGGCGTCAGCAAGGTCTCGGGATCGCGCGTGCGACGCGTGAGCACCACGGCGCCGACGCCCGTCGCCGTGGCGAAGGAGACGGGCACGGGGATGTCTTCCACGGGCGCCGAGGGTGCGCCGCCGCCGCCCCCGCAGGCGACGAGCAGCGAGAGCGCGAACGCGAACGAGAGAGCGCGCGCGGCGCTCACGACTCGGCCTTCTGCCGAATGCCCAGAGCCTTCATTTTCTTGTACAGGTGGCTCCGCTCCAGACCGAGGTCCGAAGCCGTGCGCGTGACGTGACCCGCATGATGCTCGAGCGCGTGCACGATGAGCTCGCGTTCCACGTCTTCCATCATCTCGCGCAGCGGCGCACCCGGCCGATAGAAGGCCGTCGCTCCCGAGCCTCCGCCCGCGATGGGCAGGAGCGCGCGGGCGTCGGACTCGCGGATCTCGTCTCCCGGCGTGAGGATCACCAGCCGCTCCACCAGGTTCTGCAGCTCGCGCACGTTGCCGGGATAGTCGTAGCTCTCGAGCAGCTTCAGCGCGCCCGTGCTGAGCGTGCTGCGCGGTCGGTCGTTGTTGTCCGCGGCGCGTGCCAGAAAGTGCGCGGCCAAGAGGGGCACGTCCTCGACGCGCTGACGCAGTGGAGGCACGCGCAGAGGCACGACGTTGAGCCGGTCGTAGAGATCCGCGCGGAAGCGACCCTGCTCGATCTCCTGTGGCAACGACTTGTTGGTCGCGGCCACCACGCGCACGTCGACCTTCAACAGATCGCCGCCTCCGACGCGCTCGATCTCGCCCTCCTGCAAGACGCGCAGCAGCTTCGCCTGCATCGCCGCGGGCATGTCACCGACCTCGTCCAGGAAGAGCGTGCCACCCGAGGCACGCTCGAATTTGCCGCGCCGCTGCCGCGTGGCACCGGTGAAGGATCCCACCTCGTGGCCGAAGAGTTCGCTCTCGATCAGATCTGCCGGAACCGCCGCGCAGTTCAGCTTCTCGTAGGGTCCGCCCGAGCGCTTCGAGCCTTCGTGGATCGCGCGCGCGACCAGCTCCTTGCCCGTGCCTCGCTCGCCGTGGATCAACACGGGCGCGTTCGCGCGTGCCGCGAGCTCGATGCGTTCACAGAGCTCGCGCATGGGCGCGCTCTCGCCGAGCAAGCCATCCGTCGTGCCACTGCGACGTCGCAGCTCGGCGTTCTCCTGCTCGAGCTTGCGGAAGTCGAAGAGGCGCGAGAGCGAGTGGAGCAGGCGCTCCGTGCCGATGGGCTTCTCCAGGAAATCGTGCGCGCCCAGGCGCGTCGCCTCCAGCGCCGTCTCGATAGTGCCGTGGCCACTCATCACGATCACCGGCACGTCGTTGCCGTCGCTCCGGATCTTGCGGAGGATCGAGATGCCGTCCATGCCCGGCAGCATCACGTCGAGCAGGAGCACGTCGTAGGCGGTGGTGGCGAGCTTCGAGAGCGCGATCTCGGCGTTGCCCGCCACGTCCACGTCGAAGTCCTCGACTCTCAGCGCGCGGGAGAGCGTGGCGAGGATGTTCTTCTCGTCGTCGACGATCAATACGGCGGGGTTGGCCATGGCGAGACGATAACCTAAACGCCACGCCCTGCGAGAGCCTGTGCGAGCGGCGGATCCTGCGGGACCATGGCGCCGGTCCACCACTCGTAGTCGCGCCCGAGCGGGTCACCACCGGGGAAGAAGACGAGGTAGGTCATGGCGTCGTAGGCCAGGAAGCTCGGCCTGCCGCCGAGGGCGTTTCCGATCTGATGCACCGTGCGCCATGTGCCCGTGTTGAAGTAGGCCGCGGGTCGGCCGTCGACGTTGCCCAGGGGCACCATCGAGGCGAAGTGGCTGTGGCCGTTGACCACGAAGCGCAGTCCGCGCCGCGCTTCGAGCTCCTCGACGCCGCGCGCCGCCATGCGCCCGTCGAAGCCATGCTGCACGACCTTGTACAGCTTGGTCAGGCGCTGATCCTGCCCACGCGCTACGAGCTTCTTGGTCGAGAGCTGCAGCATCAACTCGAGCTTCTTGCCCGTGTCGAAGCGTAGCCCCTTGCGCTGCCCACGGATCCACTGACGCACGAAGGGTCTGTGCAGGAATTCCTCGACCAGGCTGGCCCAGGTGCGGTTCACGGGACCGAGCAGGTCGCCGCGCACGACCCCGACGTGACGTACCCACGAGGGGACCGCGTAGATGGGCCGTACGTCGTCGATGTCCTCCAGGATGGCCGAGCCCTCCTCCCCGACGATGCGGCGCATCATGCGCGGGAAGCGCGTGATAAGCTCGACCCCGAGGGCGTCACCGATGGTGCCTCCGCCATCGAGGCTCTCGTTCACCGGATCGCCGAGGTGACCGTGGTAGGCGAGCACGCCGTGCTCCGGGAAGACCTGCTCGGTGTGGAACTCGATCTCCTCGTCCCGACCCGTGAGCGCGCGCCAGGCCACGCGACGCGCCTGAGGGCAGTGGGCGAGCAATCGGTCGTGATTGCCCAACAGATACGTGACCTCGAGCTCGCCCGCCTCGACGCGTCGCCGGATGGCGTCGAAGAAGCCCTGCTCACGCGCGACGATGCTCTCGACGATGGCGAGGACGACCGCACGCACGGGCGCGTCGGGCTCGTGGTAGGGGCGATACGCGCCGTCGAGCCAGCGCGGGGAGCGCACCAGATCGAAGAGATCCCCAACGAAGCACAGGCGCGCCGGGCGATCGAGCCGAGCCACCGCGATGCGTGTCCAGAAGCGCTCGAAGGTCTCTTCACGCGAGACGTGGGCGCCGTGCAGCGAATCCGTGAGGTGGATGTCGCTGACGCAGATCAGCATCGGGCGAGGCGCGGCGTTCATGACCTTCGGAGTCTACCGCAGCCCGACAGACGTTGGCTTCAGGGCTCGACGCAGATGCCGGCCGCGCAGACGAAGGGCGCCGGGCAGGTCGCGCTGCCCACGCAGGTCGGCCGCATACAGAACCCGCCATCGTTGCAGACGTAGGGCGCCGGGCAGGGCGTACCGAGCGAGCAGCTGCGGAGCATGCACCTGCCGGCTGAGCCGCAGCGCTTGCCCGGGTTGCAGTCGGTGTCCGAGGAGCAGTCCGTGGCGCACGCGCCGACGCCGGGCACGCAGCTGGCGAAGGAGGGACAGTCCACGTCCGAGCCGCAGCCGTTGCACACGCCCCCGGGCGCGTCGCGGTTGCAGCTGCTGATGCCGGGGCAATCACTCAGCCCGCGACATTGCACGGGCCCGAAGGAGACGCTGCCCGCGTCGACGCCCGAGTCCGTCGCCGTGCCCGAGTCCGTGACCGTGCCCGAGTCCGTGACGGTGCCCGAGTCCGTGACCGTGCCCGAGTCGAGCGCGCCGTCCACCGATCCATCCATCGACGCACCGGAGTCCACGAGGGCGCCCGAGTCCACGTCGCCTCCAGAGTCGGGCGTCGAGGATCCGCCTCCACACGCGAGCAGAAGGCTGAACGAGCAGGTCACCAGGAAGAGAGTTCGCATGGGCCCTGGATGGCATCGGAGCGCGCGAGAAGCAACCGCGTTGGGATGGCGCCGACAAGGAGGCGTTGGGACGGCCTGGCGCGGTCCAGGAGAACGGCAGGAGAGACGATGTCGTGTTCAGCGGAAGAGGAAGAGCATGTCGAGAGCGTGCTGCGGCGCGCCCTGGGGGCCGCCTGGGCCCACGCAGCGGAGGTCGTGCGCATCGTGCGCGTGCGCCGCGTGACGCTGGAAGAGCAGACGGGCGCGATGCGTCGAGAGCTCATCTGGGAAGGACCCGAATCCATCACCTCGCGGCTGGAGGGGGTCGAACTGCTACCGGCGCAGGCGACGCTGGCGACGCGGGTGCTCTGCCTCGACGTGATGAGTGAGTCACTGCAGCGCCGGGCGAGCGCGACCATGGAGGCGTGGGCCAAGACCAGCTCCTGCTATCCGATCGTCAGCGTGCAGTTGGCCACGGAGGAGGTCGCCGAAGTGCGCCTGCGTGGGTCGCGGCGCCGCGTCCTGATCGGCATGCGCACGGCGAGGGTGTTGAGCATCCACGAGCCACAGAACGTGGCTCTGGGGGCGCTGCTCGGAGGCGTCGGTGGATTGGGCGTCGCCAGTGGCCTCGTGGTCCTGGGCCAGTCGCTGCCCACCGCCGCGCTCGCCGCCGTCACCGTCACCCTGGCTGTTCTGCTCGCCGAGGCCATGCATCGCCCGCGCTCGCTGGCCACGCCCCGATCGCGCTGACACGCTCGTCGTCGCCGTCCCTTGCCACTCGCCGTCACATTTCGCCGTAGGGTGAGGCGCTCGCGCGAGCCACGCCCACGCTGCTCCTTCCGTGCCCGCATTTGGTAACCTGAGGCATGAGCACGAAGGCGGCCGTGGCCGATCTCATCTGCCGAGTGAGGCGCGACAACGACACCTGGCTATGCGTCGACGTCTTCGACCACGTCGCCGAGCCCTACGCCCTGCTCGGCGACGCGCCCTCGGTGGGGAGCTTCGTCTCGGCCACGCGCGAGGGCGACGCCGTGCGCGTCGTCGAATGCCTGGCCGTCGCGGGCACGGCACGCGCCGCCGTGTTCGAGATCGCGGTCAAGAGCGGCCTCGATCCGCGCTTCCCGCCCGCGGTCATGCGCGAGGTCTCGAGGCTGGTGGCGGCGCCCGGAGTCGACGACCGCGCGCTGGAAGACCGCCTGGACCTGCCGCTCGTGACCATCGACGACGCCACCAGCCGCGACCTCGACCAAGCGGTGTGCGTCGAGCGCGACGGCGAGGACTATGTCGTCTGGTACGCCCTGGCCGACGCCGCCCACTTCGTGCGCCCTGGGAGCGAACTGTACGCGGAGGCGCTGCGGCGAGGCGCGAGCTTCTACCTGCCCGACCTGATGATCCCCATGCTGCCGCGGGCGCTCTCCGAGGGCATCGTCTCCCTCAACCCGGACGTCGAGCGTCGCGCTCTGCTCTTTCGCATCGAGCTGAATCGGCAAGGCGCGCTCGGCGGGACGACGGTCAGTCGCGCGCGGGTACGGAGCCGCGCGAAGCTCAGCTTCGAAGGCGTGCAGCGCTTCCTGGACAGCTCCGATCCGCAGGGCTTCGACGACGACGCCATCGCCACGAGCTTGCGTCTCTTGCACGAGGTCGGGCGCGTACGCGTGGCCGACGCGGAGGAACGCGACATCGTCCACTACCGTCGACAAGAGGTGAAGACGCACCTCGGGCCGGGCGATGGCCTGGCCTTCCTGATCGGCAAAGGGCTGCGCATGGACGTGGAGCGAGACAACGAGCAGATCTCGCTGCTGTGCAACATGGAGGGCGCGCGCATCCTGCGAGACGGAGATCGGGGCGACGACGAGATCCACCCGATCTACCGCGTCCACGCGGCGCCGCCGCGCGACAAGATCGCACACTTCGAGCAATTCCTCGTGGCCCTGGCCAAGTCCCACGGGCTCGACGCGAAACGCTGGACCTGGCGCCAATCGGGCAAGGAGGCGCTCAGCACCTTCCTCGAGCGCCTGCCCTCCGACGGCGCGGAGGGACGCATCGCCCAGGCCATTCATCGACAGGCGGTGCTGGTGAACGGTCGATCCGTCTTTCGGCAGGAGCCCGGCGCCCACTACGGCATCGGCGCCGAGGTCTACGCACGCTTCAGCGCGCCCATGCGCGAGATGGTCGGCGTGTTCCTGCATCAGGAGATGTGGGAGAACCTGGGCGAGCCCGCCGCGCCCTTGCCCTCAGGCGTGAAGTCCGGCGAGGAGCTGCGCGACCGCATCGTGGCGCGCGCCAACGAGGCCAAGGAGATCCAGAAGCACATCACCGGCGACGCCAACCGCCTGGTGCTGGACCAGCTGCTCGAGGAGAGCCGGCGCACGAAGCACGCGCTCGAGGGCACGCTCGTGGGACTCACGCCGACCAAGGCTCACGTGCTGCTCGACGCGCCGCCCATCGACTTGAAGGTCTACCTGATGGACGTCCCGACCCCGGTGAAGGTGGACGCAGGACTCGCGAATCTGCGCGACGCGTCGGGAGCGGTGCACGCCTCGGTGGGAGACGAAGTGCGCCTGCGCGTGCTCGGAAGAGACGAACGCCGCGATCGATGGCGCCTGGATCTCGAGCGCGCGTGAGGAGCCTCGCGGAGATCTAGGCGTCTCGCAGGCCGAGCTCTTTCATCTTTGTCTGCAGGCTCTTGCGCGAGATCTTCAGCCAGCGCGCCGCGTGCGTGACGTTGCCCTGGGTCTTGTCCAAGGCGCGCAGGATGAGCTCGCGCTCGAGCCGTGACGTGGCCTCACGTACGGCCTCCTTCAGACCCGCGCCGTCGTCGGCGGCAGCCGCCGCGCGCTCCGCCTGCGCATCGGCATCCGAAGCCTGCGCCAGAAAGCGCTCCGACGCCTCGCGTACCTCCGCGGGCAGGTGCTCCACACCGATGCGGTCGCCATCGCAGAAAAGCATGCAGCGCTCGACCACGTTCTCGAGCTCGCGGATGTTGCCCGGCCAGCCATAACGTCGGAGTCGGTCCATGGCCTCGTCCGTGAGACCCGCGACCACGCGCCCGAGGCGCTCCGCGTAGTGCTGGGTGAAGTGCTCGAGCAGGAGCGGCAGATCCTCGACCCGCTCGTGCAGCGCGGGCAGGCGTACCTGTACCACGTTGAGTCGGTAGTAGAGGTCTTCTCGAAAGCGACCCTCGGCGATCTCGAGCCGCAGGTCGCGGTTGGTCGCGGCCACGACTCGCACGTCCACCTCGAGCGTGGAGACGCCGCCGACGCGATCGAATTTATGCTCCTGCAGAGCGCGCAGCAGCTTCACCTGCATGCTCACCGGGATCTCGGCGATCTCGTCCAGGAAGAGCGTGCCCGTGTGGGCCAGCTCGAAGCGACCGAGCTTGCTGCTGGCGGCGCCCGTGAACGCACCCTTCTCGTAGCCGAAGAGCTCGCTCTCCAGCAGGTTCGCGGGGATCGCGGCGCAGTTCACCGCGATGAATGGCTGATCCTTGCGGGCACTTCCGGCGTGCAGGGCGCGCGCGACGAGCTCCTTGCCCGTGCCGCTCTCGCCCGTGATCAGCACCGTGCTCGGGGTGTTCGAGACCTTGTCGAGGATGTCGAAGACCTCACGAATGGCCTTGGACTCTCCGATGATGCCGTAGCGTCCGTGCTCCGAACGCATCGCGGAGGCGCTCTGCTTGGCGAGCGCCCCGGCACGCACTGCCTTGGCCACGACGTTGCGTAGCTCCGTGCGATCGAAGGGCTTGGTGACGTAGTCGAAGGCGCCCTGCTTCAACGCTTCGACCGCGTTGTCGACCGTGCCGTGGGCTGTGATCAGGATGATCGGCGGAGGCGCGCTCTGCTCGCGCACGTGAGCGAGCACGGCCATGCCATCGAGTCCGGGCATGCGCAGGTCGCTTATCACGAGGTCGAAGTGGTTCTCGTCGAAGGCCTCCACCGCCTGGCGGCCATCCGAGACCGGGAAGACGTCGTAGCCGTCGCGCTCGAGCTGCGCCGTCAGCACGCGACGGAGATTCGGCTCGTCGTCGGCGAGCAGGACCTGGACGCGCGCCGTCATGAACGCTGTCCCATCACGCCACGCATCGCGTCACGGGAGGCATCGAGCGTTGCCTTCGGCGGAGTCTCCCGGGATGCCCGTGCACAAGAAGAGGAAGACCCGATCCGCGCCCGGAGCACCCGCGACGACCTCGTCGTGAGCCGCGTCGGGCAGGCCGGTCTTCACCGTCGTGAGGGCGGCACCGAGGCGAGCGTCCACATCGGGCCCGGAGTCGGCGAGCACGCGCGCACCCGCCAGATCCAAGCCCGAGGAGGTGCCGGGGAAGACATAGACGGCGCCGGCCGCGCGGTGGCCATCGACGTCCGAGTCGGGCGCGCCGACCAGCAGCTCTTGGTTGCCGTCCGCGTCGAGATCGCCCGTGGCCAAGGTCTCGCCGAAGCCCGCGCAAGCCACGCTCGGATCGAGGTCGGGACAGATCACCTTGGTCGTCACCGGATCGTCCGCGGTCCCGGGATCGAGACAATCCGATTCGCGGAAGAGGGTGGTGACGTCGAGTTGACGCACATCGAGGTGCGCGAAGGTGGGCGCCGTGGCGGTGGAGAAGAAGACCTCGGGCACGCCGTCCGCCGTGACGTCTCCGGCGGCGACGGTGAGTTCGCCTTCGACACCATCGACGCAGCCGAGTCGAAGCGAGGCGAGGCTGCCCACGCTGGGGTCGATGCCGACGGCGAGCATGAGGAGACGGGAGACGCTGGGCAGTCGCGTCACGACCAAGACGGCCTCGGTCAACCCGTTGGACGCGGATTCGGGCAGCGGCGCCGCCGCCAGCACCTCGCCGATGCCAACGGTCGCGCCTTCGAGCGACGCGGGGAGCGGCAGCAGGTTCAGGCTGGTATCGGGCGCCAACACGTAGATTGCGCTCGCCCCGGGCGCGCCCACGAGCGCCACGCCCCACGGACTGGTGGTCGGAAGATCCGCCAGCGCCTGACCGAGCTGGGTGCTGGTCCCGGGCGCCACGTGCAGCGCCTGGATGGTGCCCAGGTCGCTCTCGCAGGCGATGTCGAGTTCATCGCTGGCGGGTGCTCCGAAGGCCGTGCACAGATGCTCCGCGCCGAAGGAGGTGAGGCCGACGGCGGTGGCACCGAAGTCCACAGGGCAGCCCGACGCGGGTGTGGAGCAGCCATGGAAGAGCTCGCTGCCCAGCTTGAAATCACCACCGGTCTCGATCGCGTAGCTCGCGAAGGGTGTGCCGCTGCCCCCGGTGACCGAGAGGCGCGAAGCGTGCGTCCCGTCTGCGGTGACACCGTAGACGCCGGCCAGGACCCGACCGAAGCCTGAGTTCGCTTCGAAGGCCGAGCTCGGATGCACGACCCGTGTCGAGGCCTGAGAGCTGAAATCGGCGATCTCGCCCGGGAGGCAGCCCGCCGCGGCGAGCACGACCGCGCTCAACGTGGTGACCGCCCGCCGGGAGACCATGCATGTGGACGCGCGCGCCATCAGAACCTCCCCGTCAGCGTAGCGCCAGCGCCGTCGCGATCGAAACTCGGCGAGAGCGCCCAATCCCGAGGCTCGAGCACACGACCATCGGAGTCGGGCAATGGATCGCGTAGGAAATAGTAGATGCTGAACACGCCGAGCAGAGCGCCCAGGCCGTAGGCGACGTCGGCTCCGTAGTAGAACAGGCGCCCGCGCAGAATTCGCGGATCGTCGGAAGCCAAGGTGCCGGCGTCACGCTCCGCGCTCAGCTGGTCGCGCAGATCGGTGCCGCGCATGCCCAGATAGAGTCCCGCGCCCGCGGAGCCGACCCCGAGGATCAGCGTGGTCCAAGCCGCGCTTCGCCCAGGTCGAGGACGCAGGCGCACGCGCATGGGCGTGAGCTGACCGCGCTCGATGGTCACGTCTGCGGAGAAGGTCTTCATTCCGTCGGCTTCGACCTCGACCTCGTGACTTCCGGGGGACACCTGCCCCTCGTAGGGGACCTCGCCCACCTCCTCGCCATCCACCAAGACGCGCGCGTGCGGCTGGCTGGCCACGACTCGCAGCCGCCCATAGTCGACGCGCGCCAGACGCACATTCAGGCTGAACTCGGCGCCCACGTCGACTTCGACGTCACGCTCCTCGGGCGCGAAGCCGGCGCGCTCGAGGGTCAGGTGATGCGTGCCCGTGTCGACGACGCTGCGGAAGGGAGTCTGGCCCGCGGCGCCCTGCTCACTTCCATCGATGAAGACGTTGGCACCGGGCGGGTCGCTGACCACCTGAAGATAGCCGAGGAAATGCCCTTGGCTCATCTCGACGATCACGACGTAGACCTTGCCGGCGTGGACACGGACGCGCTCGCCGATGGTGCGATAGTCGGGGTGCTCCACGCTCAAGGCGTACTCGCCCTCGTCGAGCGTCTGAGCGAAGGGCGACGGGCCGGTGGCCACGACGCGATCACCTCGCCGCAACGTGACCGTGGCGCCCGCGGGCTCCGTCTGCACGGAGAGCAACGACTTCATCACCTGCGTCGTGGTCTCCGCGAGGCCGTCGACGGTCGG
>JAACVI010000447.1 GCA_009992505.1 Myxococcales bacterium | reverse complement strand
TGCCGTCGTTGCAGTCCGCAGCCGCGAGGCACTCGACACAGCTGTTCGAGGCGGTGTCGCACAGAGGCGTCGCGCCGCCGCACTGTGCGTCGGCCACACAGGCGACGCACAGGTTGGTCGGCGAGCCCGAGCACACCAATCCGCCCGCGCACGCGCCCGCGCTGCCCGCCGCCACCGGCGTCGCCGTGCAGGCACCCGCCGCGCACGCGTCCGTCGTGCAGCCGTTGCCGTCGTTGCAGTCCGCAGCCGCGAGGCACTCGACGCAGCTGTTGGAGGCGGTGTCGCACAGAGGCGTCGCGCCGCCGCACTGTGCGTCTGCCACACAGGCGACGCACAGGTTGGTCGGCGAGCCCGAGCACACCAAACCGCCCGCGCACGTGCCCGCGCTACCTGCGGCGACGGGTGTGTTCGTACAGGCGCCCGTGCCGTCGCATAGGTCCGTCGTGCAATCGTTGGAGTCGTTGCACTCGGCGTTGGTGAAGCATCGCGCCACGCACGTCCCCGCGTCGCAGCGGGCGGCGGGCACGCAGTCCGTGGTCGTCATGCAGCCGCTGACGCCCACTTCGATGCGGCAGCTGCCGGAGCAGCCGTCTCCGTCGACGAGGTTCCCGTCGTCGCAGCCCTCGCTGGCGGTCTTGGTGCCGTCGCCACAGCCGGGGATGCGATAGGGCGTGTAGTAGGCGAAGAGTCCAGTGCCGCCGCCGGCGGTCACGAGCCCGAGCTGAAAGTCCGCGTTCGCGCTGACGCTGTGGTTGCCCGCGCCCACACTGATGTGCACCGCGTGGAGATCCGGCCGCGTCGGCACGACGGTGTCGCTGAGGAAGCTGGGGGCCGCGCCGTCGAGCAGCAACGTGGCCACCTTGCTCGTGTCGATCACGATGCCGACGTCGCCGGTGAAGCCAGTGGGCAGGTTGAAGTCCGTGACCCACGTACCCGCGGGCGAGAGCGCGATCTGAGGCAGGAGCGCGAGGTCGAGCTCGCAACCACTGAGGCCCGAGTTCTCGTACAGGTAGGCCGGCTGACTCGTCTCCACGTAGGTCGTGCCGATGAAGGCGGGGATGCGGTAGGCGTCGCCCGCCGCCAACGTCGTCAGCACGACGCCGTTCACGCTCACCTGCGTCCCGGCCGTGTCCGCGATCACGGTCGCGTACTCACCCTGGGTCGAGGGCGAGGGAAAATCGAGCAGCACGTATTGCGTGCCGATGCCGGTGACGGGGATGACGTTGTCCGCGCCGTCGTCGCCGCAGCCACCCGCGACGCCGCAGATGCCAGACCAGCCACGACCACCAGTGTCCAGCGCGATCGGATCCGTCGAGGTCACGAGCGCCGCGTCGATCTCACGCGTGCAGGTGCTGCCGGGCGTGGTTCGCGCCACGTAGGTCTGACCCGAGGTCAGCACGACGGAGAAGCTCGTGCCCGCGTGACCGTCCCAGAAGCCCGCGGCCGCGCCGGGTGGCGCGGTGAAGGTCACGGTCGCGCCGAAGGGCGCGTAGACGGACGCGTAGTCGTACCCGGTGTCCGTGCTGCCCGCGCTGTTGAGCGCGTAGCCCGCGAGCCGAAAGCGCGTGCCGAGCCCGAAGGCGCTGCTCTTGATGGTCGACGAGGACTGCCAAGGACCGACGATGAGGCGGTGATCGACCAGCAGCTCCTGGGAGCTCGCCTCGATGAAGATGCCTCGCTCCTCGGCCGTGTTGAAGCCGTTCGTCGTGCCTTCCGTGGTGCTCAGCGGGACGATCAGGGGCGTGCCAGGGCTGATGCTGAACGCCGTGGCCGCGCCCGCCCCCGCGCGCCAGGTGCCCGTGATCGTGCCGCGAGGGCTCGCGAGCATCATGTCCCAGTCGACCGTGAAGCCGGGAGGCGTGGGCAGAGCTGGGGGCACGTAGAAGCAGGAGCGACCCGCCGGACACGCCTGCGCGCTCGCGGACTCCGGGCTGCCAAGCTGCAGACCGAAGCAACCGACGAGGACCAGCCACCACACGTTGTTTCTAAGCAAGCTCATCGCACTCCCTTTCATCGATCCCAAGGCAAATGACGTGGCCTACGTTGCCACCGTGGCCTTCCTACGGCCGGGTGCCGCACCACTGAATACCCGTTCGGCCTTGAATTGGCGCGGTCACGCGAAGCCAACGGGAATCCGCCATACGGGGATCATTCTGCTATTCCTACCTCACGGCGCCGACCGGTGCAACACTTTCAGGCGCGTCACATCTGGCAAAAACACAGGGACAAACAGCGCTCTGGTGCGATCCCGGATGAAATTGCGGCGGGCCTGCCGAGGTCCGCGAGCGATCGAGCTCGAGCGTAGCCCGGGCGGTCGTTCGCCCCGCACGCAGATCCCACCCGCGACCGGGGCCGCCCTTGACAGTCCACGCCGGGATGACCATAGAGTTCCTCTCCGTGTTTAGAACAATTCCAAATACCGAGCCCTCGCTGCCCGCCCCCGAGATCGAGGCGCGCATCGTTCGCGAGCTCCAGGCTGCGGGCCTCAAGGCCACGGCGCCGCGGCGCGCGATCGTGCGGGAGCTGATGGGCGACACCAGCCATCCGACGGCGCAGCAGCTCTACGACCGGCTGCGAGGGAGGCTGTCGACGCTCTCCTTCGCCACCGTCTACAACAC
>JAACVI010000446.1 GCA_009992505.1 Myxococcales bacterium | reverse complement strand
ACAGGATCGAGCGTCCGGCTGCGACCCTTGAAGCCGCCGGTCTGCATCACGCGGCTGCCCTCGGGTAGCACGAAGCGGTGCGTCGACTCGGACTCCATCGCATGCATCAGCGCGAAGGACGTGCCCAGCACGGCCACGGGCTCGCGCGCCTGCTCGAGCGCCGCCTTCAGACCCGCCGAGTCGAGCTCACCCTGGCTGAAGAGCCAGCGCACGTCGCTGCCGAAGTCCTCGGCGAAACGCTCGAGCATATGCGTCAACGAAGAGTCCGGCGCCTCGTCCGCGCGCGGCGCCAGGATCAGAAGCGGCATGCGCTCCCGATCCGGGAAGAGCGCCCAGCCTCCGTGGGCGTGGGCCGCAAGCTCGTAGAGTTCGAGGTCGGCGAAGAAATGTTCGCCGCGCGTGCCGTGGGTCGTACCCGAAGTGCGGAAGGTGGTGACGATCTCGGCTTCGCTTCGCGACGAGACACGCGCGTAGCGAAACACGTCCGTCGGTAGGGCCGCCTCTTCGCCCCGCGCGGCGACCACCCGGCCGTAGCACTCGACGTGTTCGGCCTGATACGCGCTGAGGTCATGCAGCAGCGCGTCCCGCGTCTCGTCGTCGCGGCCACCGTCGGCCAGACGCGTGATGAGCTCGCGCGCTCGAGCCCAGAGCGCCTCGCGCGTGCTCACGCCAGCACCTGAGTCAGCGCTTGGCAGAAGCCCTCGAGCAGCGCCTCGTCGATGTTCAGCGGAGGCACGAGCTGCAGCACGTCGGCCGCCGCGCCCGCGGGCAGCGCCAGGTAGCCCTGCTCCAGCAGCGCGCGCGTCGCCACCATCACGTCCCGTTGCAGCTCGAGCCCCAGCATCAGGCCTCGGCCGCGCACGGAGACGACGCCCGGCACCTGCCTCAGCCGCGTGGCGAACGCCTCTCCCACGCGCTCAGCGCGCGCCACGAGCTGCTCCTCGGCGATCACGTCCAGCGTGGCCAGAGCGGCTGCACACCCCAGAGGGTGACCAAAGAACGTCCCCGTGTGGATGGCCTCGCCCGAGGGATCGCCCCACGCGGCCATCACCTTGCCGCGACCTACGCAGGCGCTCACCGGCATCCCGCCGCCCAGAGACTTGCCCAGACAGAGCAGGTCGGCCTCCACGCCATACTCGTCCACCAGGAACATGGCCCCGCAGCGCCCGAAGCCGGTGAAGATCTCGTCGACGATCAGCAGCGCGCCGTGCTCGTGCGCCAGATCGGCCAGGCCGGCGATGAAGCCCGGAGGCGGAACGCGCACCCCGCCGCGACCCTGGATCGGCTCCACCAGCACGGCGCCCAGGTCGTCGTTCAGGTGCGCGGCCACGTCCGCCAGCGCGCCCTCGACGGACGCCTGCTCGCTTGGCCAGGGGGCGAAGTCGACGTGCGGATTCAGCTGCTCCAGGAAGGGCTGTCGGAAGGACGCCGCGTAGCCGCAGGCCGCCAGCGGACCCTGGGAGAGGCCGTGGTAGCCGCCCTCGAAGGCCAGCACACCGGGGCGTCCCGTCGCGAGCACGGCGGTCTTGAGCGCCGTCTCCACCGCCTCCGAGCCCGTCAGCGAGAGCACGGCGCGCGGGTTTTCGATGGGCGCCAGCGCGCAGATGCGCTCGAGAAGCCCGATCTTCCCCGTCGACGGGTGCAGGTCGCCCAGCGCGTGCAGCAGGCGAGGCGCCTGACTCTGGATCGCCGCGACCACCTTGGGGTGCGCGTGTCCGACGCTGGCCGCGCCGAAGCCGCTCGTCAGATCCACGTAGCGATTGCCGTCGGCGTCGAGCACGTTCGAGCCACGCGCCTCGGCCCACACGATCGGATCCTGCGCCGCGCCGCTCTTCTCCTCGCGTCGCGCCCGTCGTGCGGTGAAGGCCGGCGACTCCAGGCGCGCCAGCGAGTCGAGCAGCGCGCGACCTTTGCGACCTGGCAAGGGCAAGTGAACGAGTGGTGGCAGGTCGCCCAACATCAGCGGACTTGTGTCGTTCGCGTCCCGATCCGTCAAGTGCGCGGGCTCGGCGGGTACGCGCACGGTGGTCGTGTCTGGGGACGCTCCTCGTCACTTGCGTCCTGTTGGCGCTGGTCCGGCAGGGGGAACGCGCCTCCGCGTGTTTGCACGAGCGGCGGGGGACGAGCCCTGATCCATGATCACAAGTCCGTCCGGGACAGTTCTGGACGCCGCCCTACCGAGAACGGGTCGCGACCGAAGGTCCAGTCCCGCAACGTGCTAGGTTGTGCGTCGTCGCCAGGGGAAGAAGACGAGCTGGCCCGCGCGAGCCGCTCGCATCAGCTTCGGATCGTCGAGCAGGAGCACGTCGACGGTCGCGCCGTGTGCGTCCGCGGCCTGCTTCAAGGCGGGGATGATCTCCCCCACGCGCGTGCGGAAGCTGGTGTCGACGCGTAGGCCCACCGTGGGCACGGCCGCCACTGGACCACGCGCCACGTTGGCGAACACGGCCCACTCGACCTCGGGGTAGCCGCGCAAGACAGCGGAGAGCGCGTCGAGCAGCTCGTCACTCGGCGCATGGTCGAGCGCGCGAAACTCCACGCTGCTGCCGGCCCCGAAGGACGCCGAAACACCAGCGCCCGAGTCGACCATGTTGGTCGAGGCCGACAGGCCTGG
>JAACVI010000364.1 GCA_009992505.1 Myxococcales bacterium | reverse complement strand
TCGTCCTCCGAGAGCGCGAGGCCGGGATCGAAGCCGGCGAGCCTCAGCGACGTCAGCCAGCCTCGGTGCACGTGGATCAGCAGCTCGAGTTCGACCTGCGCCGCGCCGGATTCCTCCACCTCGACGGTCGCGTGAGCGGACTCGATGCGAGCTTCGGTCCAGGCCAGCGCCCGCGTCGGGACCAGCACGAGCGCGAGCGTCAGCCCCAAGCACAGCGTCGCCAGGCGCAGAGAGGAGGACACCGAAGGAGACTAGCGCCCGAGCGCGAATCGACGAAGTTTCCGGCGCCTTGGCGTCAGGTGATGCGCATCCAGGAGGGCATGAAGAGCAGCGCGAAGAGCGCCAGCGTGAAGATCGCGACCACGCGCCGACGTGGGCTGAGGGTCGCGTCTTCGGTCGGCGGGTGGCTGCTGCCCGCGAAGAGCGTCATCAGCCCGAGCACCATGGCCCAGGTCAACCAATGCACGCCGGCCAAGAGCACGGTGACGAGCGCGTCTCCACGAACGCCGGCGAGGTAGGCCGGGATGCCGTAGAAGGCCGCCACCGCGACCGCGATCATTGGCAAGACCAGGAGCAGCTTGCGAGAGACGGCGTCCTGTCGCTGGCCCCAGAGCGCGTAGGCGACGTGACCGCCGTCGAGCTGACCAAAGGGCACCAAGTTGATCATGGTGACGAGCAGGCCGACCCAGCCTGCCCAGGCCGTCGGCCCGAGGAAGATGTCCGAGCCCTCCGGGATGTGGTGCATGCCGTGCAGCAGCGCCAGGTAGAGCAGCGAGCGGCCCTCGATCAGGAAGCTCGAGCCATCGGTGGGCAGCGGCAGCACCTCGGAGTGGGCCAGGCCGTAGACCAGCACGGGCAGCGCCACGGCCATGCCTGCCAGGGGTCCGGCGGCCCCGATGTCGAGGAGGGCGTTGCGTGATCGGATGCGCCCGTGCATGCGGATGATGGCGCCCATGGTGCCCAGCGGCGGAAAGGGCAGAGGGATGAAGTAGGGCGGAGAGACGTCGACGTGATGGTACTTGCCGGCGAGGAAGTGCCCGAACTCGTGAGCCAGCAGGATCGCCATCAGGGGCAAGGCGTAGGACGCGCCGGCGCCCACCTCGGCCAGGCTCGCTGGCGCTCGCTCGAGGGCCATCTCGGCACCGACATAGAGCGTCGACGCGAGCGTGGCCGCCATCAAGACCAGAGGCAGGAGCCAGCGCCGGCGCCAGCTCGTCCCGGCCGCGGTGTCTTCGTTCGAGTCCTGCCACGCCTCGGGGCGCGTCTCGGTCGGCGCGCCTGCGCTCAACGGGCACCACTGAGCGCGCGGCGGAGCTCGTCGAGCTGAACCTCGAGTCGACCGTCGATCGTGCCGAGGTCGCTCTCGAGTACGCAGCCTCCACGCTCGAGCGTCGGCTCCTCGACGATCTCGATGTGGCCCGAGCTCGTGAACGTGTCGCGCAGCAAGGCGGCGTCTTCGGGGTGGAGCATCAGGCGGCCGCGCTTGGCGCGCCGCGCGCGATCGAGCACGCCTCGAACGACGTCGCGCACGCGCTCCGGCTCGAGGCTGAGCTGGCGTCGCAGGATGCGCTCGGCCGCGCCGATGGCCAGCTCTAAGAGTTCGTCTTCCGCGTCTCGCAGGCTCGCGTCGCGGCGGCCCTCGGCCTCGAGCAGCAGCGCGGCCACCTCGGCTCGTCCAGCGTCGCGGCCTCGCTCGCGTGCGTCCACGCGCAGCGCTTCGGCTTCGCCCAAGGCCTGTTCACGCAGCGTCTCGGCTTCATGGCGAGCGCGCTCCAGAATGCGCTGTGCCTCCGCGCGCGCCTCGAAGACCGCGCCACGCACCACCTTGGGTCGCGCCTCTCCCTTGATCACGCGGGACATGTCGCGTCCATCCACTCCGCGAGCTCGCGCCCAGTGCGCTGAAGCGGCCCGAGCGCTCGACCGTCCTCCTCCGCCATGGCGCCGTCGAGCATGCGTCCGACGGCGAGGCTGACGTCGAGCTCGGCAGGGCGCGCGGCCGAGGCACGAAGCAACATGCGCAAGAGCTCCGGGCTCGCACCGTCGCTCGTCTCCGGGACGAGCCCCTCGAGGGTCTGCACGGCCACGGCCTCCTCCGCCTCGACGTGGAGCTCTCGCAGGCAGGCATCGTCCGCCGGGAGCAGTCGTCGCGCGCGCACCAGCGCTCGCCTCCCGCGTCCGCGAGCCGCGGTGTCGTCCTCGGCCGTGGGCGCGGCGTCGTCACGTCCCCAGCGCGCCAGGGTGGCCCGCAAGCCCGGACTGGCGCGAAATCCCCGGCGGGGTGGAGGAGCTTCACGCAACCAGCGCTCACCCCGCTCGCGCTCGACTTCGGCCGCCAGCAGCGCTCGCGCCCTGGCCGGCAGGGACGTCGCCGTGATCGTCGGCTGCAGACGCTGCGCGACGCGTCGCAGGGCGAGATGCCGATCCGCCGTCGAGCCCTGCTCGAGCGCCTTCATGCCGCCCTGCAACTGCTGCGCGAGTCCCGCGGCGAGCCCACTCGAGTGCTCGTTCGGCGTGCCCGAAGCGTGCGGCCCGGAGCGCCCGTCGCCGCGCGCCGTGGCCGCCAGCAGCAAGCCATCGAGCATGGCGGCGGAGCAGATCATGGCCAGGCATAGCACGCTCCTTCGCGTAGTCACGAGTTGGGCTATGCTCTCGGGGTCATGCGTGTCGCCATGTTCTGGGCTCTCGCCTCTTGTCTCCCGCTCGTCGCCGGCGCTGCCTACGCGCAGCTGCCGGACGACTGCACGCCACCTCCGTCGCCAGGGCCGATCGAAGTGACGCCCGCCTCGGGTGCGGGTGGCGTCACGCGCGACGCGCGCGTCTCGCTGCGCTACACGCAGGACTTCTTCGCCGGCTTCTCCGGCGATCCCGCCGCGCTCATCTCGGTCTGGGCGACGGGCACGCTCGAGCCCGTGGCGGGTCGCGTGGCCGTGGCGGGGGACGTGCTCTTCTTCCTGCCCGATGGCCTGCTCGCGCCAAGCACGAGCTACGCGGGACGCGCGACGGGTGGCATCGCCGACTTCGAGTTCGAGTTCCGCACGGGCACGAACCTCGACGTGGCGGCGCCTGTCGTCGGCGCCATCCAATCGGTCTCGACCCAGTCGCTCGATCCCGGCTGCGGCGTGCCCGACGGGGGCTATCGCGTCGACGTCGCCATGGAGCGCGCGCTCGAGGATGGACCCGACGGAAGCCTGGAGTACCTGCTCTACCACACCCGCGGTCCCGGCATCGACGCGCCCGTGTTGCGCACGCGTCGGCGCGGCGTGATCACGTCGGATCTCTTCACCATGGCCTTCGTGTTGCCGAACTCGGAGGCGGTGACGCCCATCTGCGTCGTGGTCCAGGTGGTCGACGGCGTCGGCAAGCGCGACGACAGCATGGAACCGCGCTGCTTCGACCCGGTCGAGGGCAACTTCTTCGAGCCGGCCTGCTCGGTCTCGGCGTCCGGTCGCGCTCGCTCCGGTCGCGCTCCGGTCGCGCTCCTCGCTCTCGTCGGCCTGGCCTGGTTCTGGCGCGGTCGTCACCGCCGGGGATGACGCTGCCTCGGGACCCAGGATCTCCCCCCGGTCGCGGCACACGCTCGCCCGATCTCGTGAAGGCCTCGATGTTGCTCGTGCTCTCGAGCGGGCTCGTCGCCTTCGCCGCGGCGGGCATCGGGCTCGCGGAAGTCGAGCTACCGGCGTCCTGGGTTCCGTGGCTGACCGCCGCCGCCCCGCTGATCTCGGCCGCCGCCATCGCGCTGCCCGTCGCCGGCTTGATGATGGCCGTGTCGGGGCTCGACTTCACCGCCGACCTGCGCAACGTGGGCCAGGGCCTCGAGCGCATGCTGCGCGAGGACGAGGTCGGGGGACCTCCGGGGGTTCGCACGCTCGACGAGGTGGGCCGGCTGACGCAGGCCTTCGCGGAGCTGCGTGCGCACTTCCAGGTCACCCTGGCGCAGGAGCGCGAGGCGCGCCTCGCGGCGGAGGAAGCGGAGCAGTACCAGGAGGAGTTCCTGCGCGCCGTCAGCCACGAGCTGCGCACGCCTCTGAACGCGCTCCTCGGCTTCACCGAGATCCTGTTGAGCGAGATCGACGGGCCGCTCTCCGCGTCGCAGCGAGAGGACCTGGGCATCATCCGCGCCTCCGGCTACCACCTGATGGGGCTCTTCGACGATCTACTCGATCTCTCCGCGGCGGCCAGCGGTCGCTTGGCGTTGCGCGTCGAGTCGGTGGACGTCGAGCAGGTGATCAAGCGGGTTCGCGGCGAGGTGCTCGGGCAGGTGCGCGACAAGCCTGTGGCCATCCGCATGGAGGTGGAAGAGAGCCTTCCACGCCTGGTCGCCGACCCCAAGCGGCTGCATCAGATCCTGGGCAACCTCGCGGGCAACGCTCTGCGCATGACGGCGGAGGGGTCGGTGGTGCTGCGCGCGCTGCTACGCGACGAGACCATCTGCCTCGAGGTCGAGGACACGGGACCGGGGTTGGGCGACATCCGATCCGAGCATCTGTTCGAGGAGTGGCACCAGGGCGAGGAGGAGAGTCGTCGGGGGCGTGGCGCTGGGCTCGGGCTCGCCATCACCAAACACCTGGTCGACCTGCATGGCGGGCGCATCTCCGCGCGCTCCCAACCGGGTCAGGGGACGACCTTCATCGTCTGTCTGCCACTCGAGGGCCCGGCGTGAGGGGAGTGTTCATTCGCAAGAGCGCGTCCCTCGGTCGCCAAGCGCTGGTCGCGGCCTGGGCTTCCTCGCTCGCGTCGGCGGCGCTGTTCGTGGCCTTCGCCATCTTCGTGCTGCGCCCCGGGCCCGCCGAGTGGTCCGGCATCGTGCGTGTCGCGCTGGCGCTGAGCGTGGGCGTGCCCGTGCTGATCGCGGTCCTGGGCATCCCCGCGGGGCGCGCCCTGCGCAGGCTGCGTCTCGGTCCGTCCGTCGGGGCGTCGGGTCAGCCGCCTCGGACGGATCTCCCGGCGCTCTTGCAAATTCACCGCGCGCCCCTGTCCGTCGCGCTGCCCGTCTTCGTGATCGCGACGAGCGCCGCCCTCGCCGACACCACCGGATTGCTCCCCTGGTCGGGAATTCACGGCCCGCGCGCGTGGGCGGTGGGCTTCGCGGCCGTGGGCACGCTGGAGCTCGGGCTCCACGCGAGCGTGCTGGTGTGGAGGGATCTGATCTGGACCGAACTCTCGGCTCTGCCGCCGCGCAGCTTGTCTCTTCAGGTTCATGGCACGCTGGCGCATCGGCTCGTGCTGCGCGTGGTCTCGGTCGCCGGGTTCGTCGTGGCCTGGGCCGTGGCCGCCTTCTTCGTGGCTGCGGGGCATTTCCCCCACCTCGTACCGGCGGCGCTGGTGGTGGGCGTCGTCGCCTACGGAGCCCTGCTGGTGGTCCTGGTCGTCAGCTATCGCCTCGGTCGTCATGTCGTGACCGACGTGCGACGTCTGACCGCCTTCGTGGACGCGCTGCGATCCAACGAGGAGTGGACCGCGACCGGAGAGCTGCCGGTGCTCGGGAAGCCCCTCTCCACCCAGCCCGCCGAAGCGCTGAATCAAGCGATCGTGGCCGTCGCCGAGCGCTTCGCGCGCATGGCCAACGAAGAGGCGCGCGTGCGGGGCGTGCTCGAGCGCGCCGAGCGTCTCCGTCCTCGCTTCATGGCCTGGGTCAGCCACGACCTCCGGGGTCCGCTGAACTCGATCAAGGGCTTCGCCGAGATCCTGTCGCGGGGCGAGGATCCGCCGCTCTCACCCGAGCAACGCGAGTCGCTGATGACGATCCAGGAGAGCGGCGAGGAGCTGCTTCGCCTGGTGACGGAGATCATCGACGCGACGCGCTTGCTCGAGGGGCGCATCGAGCTCCATCTCGGCTGGACGCCCATCGTCACGCTCCTGACCGAAGCCATCGGTCAGGTTCGACTCCTGCGCCGGCGCCGGCCGGTAGAGCTCGAGACCAACCTGCAGCCCGGACTGCCCGTGTTGAAGGTCGATCGCGCGCGCCTTGTGCAAGCGTTGGTCTCGGTCTTGGCCTTCGTGCAGCACCCCCTCGAGCAGGGCTCGGTGCACGTCGGCGTGCGCGTGATCGATCCCCGGCCCGAGCGGCGCGGGTTGGTTCGCTTCGAAATCCGCGCCTCCCCCGGCGTGGATCTCGGTGACGGCAAACACCTCTTCGAAGCGCTGCGTCCCGAGCGCGGGCCGAGCGGGCAGCGGGTCGCCGGCCTGGGCGTGGGGCTCTTCCTGGCGCGCGGCCTGGTCGAACGTCACGGGGGAGCGCTCGGCTACCACCCCGGCCTGCAGCAGTCGGGCGGCACCTTCGTGCTGGATCTGCCGATCACGTCCGAGGCTGCCTAGACTCCGAGGCTGCTTGGACTCCGTGCCGTGCACGCACAGGCGCCGACGGGAGACGCGCTCCACGTCGGCGCCGAGGTGCGAGGGGTATCAGCCGCAGAGGCCGGTGGCGACGGTGCACGTGCGACTGCCCGTGCAGTCCGCGTCGGAGGCGCAGGCCGGACGACACGCGCCGTCCGTGCTCGAACCCGTGGCCACGCAGGCATAGCCAGGGCGGCAGCTGCCGGAAGCGGAGGTCACGCAGGCGACGAGGCATGCTCCGAGCTCTGCATCGCCCGCGCCGTCGTCCACGCACACGCCGGCGGCGGGGCAGGCCTGCTCCGGGCCCGTGCCCGAGAGTCGGCAGCCGATCGCCGCGCACGTGCCCGACGGGTAGCCGTCGCTGGCTTCGGTGAGGCAGCTGCCACCGGGGCAGTCGTCCACCGACACGCAGGGCTCGCCCAGGCGGGCGGCCTCGAAGGGATCTCGGCACAGGCCCGTGCCGGGATTGCAGCTGAAGAGCGGGGCGCCCATCGTGCCGTCGTTGGCGCAGGCCGCGTCCGAGGTGCACGAGGGCGTGCAGGCGCTTCCGCGGTCGGGCTGGGCCGCGTCGACCGGCAAACAGGCGTAGTCCGGCGTGCGGCAGTCGCTGTCGTTCGTGCAGCCGTCGAGGCAGGTCGGCTCGCCTCCGATCACGGAGCAGACGCCGTTGCCCGGGCAGCCGTCGCCCGCGTCGGCGGCGCTGGGATCACAGCCAGAGTAGGCGCAGTAGGAGCCCGGAAATCCCGACTCGAACTCCGTCATGCAGGTGCCGCCCCGACATGCGCCAGACACGGTCGAGCAGGGCTGGCCGTACTCGGTCGAGTCGAAGGCGACGTCGCAGGTGCCCAGGGTCGGGTTGCACACGCGGCCGCCCGAGCAGTCCGCGTCGGTGCGGCAGCCCGGCTGGCAGAAGAGCCTGTCCGGGTAGTCGCTGCTCGGTCCGCAGGAGTAGGAGTCGCGACAGTCGCTGTCGATGGTGCAGGCCTCGACGCAGGCGCCGCCGCCGCCGCCACCACCCGCGGGGATACACACCGATCCATCGGCGCATCCCGTTCCGCTCGCGGGATCACAGCCGAAGCCGATGCAGGCGCCTCCGGGCCAGCCCGCGAAGTCCTCGCCCAGGCAGAAGCCCGAGGCGGGACATTGGGCGTCGTCCGTGCAGGCGTCTCCGACGGACGCTGCGGGATCGAAGCAGGCCCCGGCGCCGACGCCTCCGCCCGTGGGATCGCATTGGGACGATCCGCTGCAATCCGAGTCGTCCGCGCAGCCCGGGTAGCAGACGTTGCCCGGCAGCATGAAGGAGGTGGAGCAACCGTAGCCGGCGCGACAGGTGCGCTCGGTCGCGGCCGGGTCGCAGTTCGCGAAGCAGATGGACTGCCCGCGACCCACGGGGATGCAGCTCGAGGCGCCGGGGCAGTCGGCGTCGCTCCTGCAGACGTTGGTGCAGTAGCCACCGGGCAAGGCGTCGACGCACGAGCCTGTGCAGTCGGCGTCGCTGGAGCACGGGTTGCCGATGTCACCCGTGGGCGGCATGGCGCTGTCCACGTCGGCATCCGGCGTGCCCGTGTCGGTCGGCATCGAGGCGTCGAAGGTGATGCCGGCGTCCGGCTCGATCGTGGTGGAGCTGCTGCAGGCGGCCAGGAGGCCAGCGCCCACCGTCAGCAGGAGGGGGATTCGTCGATTCATGTTGTTCCTATCCAGGCAGTGCCGCACGTCCGGGCGGGAACGTAGCCCAGCTCTCCCGCGAGAGAAAGGCCAACGGCTGAGGGAATTGCGCGACGAGCTCGCGGGCACCGCGTCGGGCGTGAGCCCGGGCTTCGTTGACCATCGGGCCCCCGACGTAGTACCAAACCGTCTCCGGGCAAACTCGATCGCGGGTGAATAGCGTGGCTGAACGAGAGCAGGACTCCGACGTGGAGGGCAGCGAAGCGACCGGGGCCATCGGGGCCTCCGCCTCCGGCATGGGCTTCTGGCCCCTGACCGATGTGGGCCGCGTGCGCGACCACAACGAAGACAGCTTCCTGGTCGACAAGAAGCTCGACCTCTTCATCGTCGCCGACGGCATGGGAGGGCACGCCGCGGGTGAGGTGGCGAGCGACATGGCCGCTCACGGCGTGCGCGACGCCATCGCCCGTGAGCGCGACGCCCTGGCCTCCTACGAGCGCGGCGACGGCAGCGTGACGCGCAAGGACATCTTGCGCCTGTGCGAGTCCGCCGTGCAGCAGGCCTGCTCCGCCGTGCACGCGGAGGGCGTGCGCGACGAGGCCAAGCGCGGCATGGGCACGACCCTCGACGCCTTGCTGATCGTGGGCAACCGCGGCTTCATCGCCCACGTCGGCGACTCGCGCGTCTACCTCTACCGACAAGGCTCCGTGCATCAGCTGACGGAGGACCACTCGTTGATCAACGAGCTCCTGCGTCGCGGGCGCCTCAGCCGCGAGCAGATCGAGAAGGTCCAGTACAAGAACGCCGTCACGCGCGCCGTGGGCGTGTACGAGTCGGTCGAGGTCGACGTCTTCGACTTCGACGTGCTGCCCGGCGATCGCTTCCTGCTCTGCAGCGACGGCCTGCACGGCTACCTCGAAGAGAGCGAGCTCATCTCCCTCTTCGCCGAGCACGCGGAGCCCGATCTTCCCCAGCGCTTGGTCGATCTCGCCAACGAGCGAGGTGGCAAAGACAACATCACCGCGATCATCGTGCGCGCGCCCGACGACGAGTCGGGCGTCGACAAGCTGGCGCGGGAGGTCAACCTCAAGCTCGAAGTGCTGCACAAGATGCCGCTCTTCCGCTTCCTCACCTACCAGGAGCTGGTGCGCGTCCTGAACATCACGGACGTGCGCAGCTACGCCAAGGGCGCTTCGGTCGTGCAAGAGGGAGACATGGGCGACGAGATGTTCATCGTGCTCACCGGCGCCGTGAAGGTGCACTCGGGGGACGCCGAGTTCGCGCGCCTCGAGCCGGGTCAGCACGTGGGCGAGATGGCGCTCATCGATCGCGCGCCTCGCAGCGCCAGCGTGAGCGCCTTGGAACCGTCGAAGCTGCTCACCATCCGGCGTCGAGACTTCTTCGATTTGATCCGCAAGCACCACGACATCGCGGTGAAGCTGCTCTGGAGCTTCCTCGGGGAGCTCTCCGCGCGCCTGCGCTCGACCTCACGCGATCTCGGGGACGCCCGCGAGCAGCTCGCCGCGGAGGGTCTGCCGTCGGGGTTGATCGGGCTCGGGCTCGAGGTCGACATCAACTCCATCGAGCCCCCCGAGGATGGGGAGTAGCGAGCTGGCTCGCTCGCGCCGACGTCTGGACCGCTTCGCGTGCCTGTGGCTGGGCGCGCTCTTGCTGCTCTCCGGCTGCGCGCGCGCGTGCGGCTCCCAGGCTTCACCTGCCGCCGACGCGGCTCCCATAGCCCCGGCGCCTCCTCCCCAGGCCCCGCCCTATCCTGCGCCCCCGCCCATGCCCTACGTGCGGGTGACGCGGGTCGAGGGTGACGGCGCCTCGGTGAGCGCGGGCGCGAACCTCGAGGCCGGCGCGCTGCTCCAGAGCGGCGACGCCAAGGTCGTGCTGGATTTCCACGACGGCGGGCGCCTGGAGATCTTGCCCCACTCGAGCGCGCGCCTGGGCCAGGCGGAACCCCAGGAGATGATGCTGGCCCACGGCATGGCGCGCGCCGTGCTGCCGGCCGCGGGCAATTCGCCACGCCCCTCGATTCGCTTGGCCACGGCGGCGGGGGTGGTCGAGCTGCCCGGCGCGGGCGCCGTGTTGGTGGCGGCGCTGCCTGGCGGTCACGCCTGGGTCGCCTGCGGCGCCGGCTCGGTCAGCGTGCGCGACGGGGAGGTGGACGAGGAGGGGCGCCCCCGGACGTCGATGCTGGTGGCCGGTCAGGCCGTCGCGCTCACGCCCGCGCTCGGCCCAGCCACGGCCGCGCCCT